>JASFGH010000144.1:0-8405 GCA_050123865.1 Desulfobacterales bacterium
TATGGATTTGCGGGCGTCCGCTTTGGATTTGTATTGGGTACCGAAGAGATGATTGCGGCCTTCAATCGAATGTTTTTACCCTGGAACGTGAGTCGGATGTCTGCGGCTGCCGCCGAAGCCATCATCGACAACCCGATGGAGGTCAAGGCCAAAGTGGAACACAACAACCGGTGGATGGCTATTTTTACGGAAGAGCTCAAGAAACTGGGTCTTAAGCCATATCCGGCCCATGGTAACTACATGCTAATCGACGGCACCATGACCGGAAAAACCACCGAAGAGATCCTCAAAGCCGCCCGCGAAGATAAAATCTATCTGAAAAAGATCGGAAAAATCCACGGTAAAACAGGCTATTTTCGCGTCACTCCCGGTATGGACGAAGAAAATGAGCGCTTTATTGCATTTATCCGGGAATACTTTGGTTAAAAAAATTGCAGGCAATTTTTTAAAATGAAAGACAGCGCGCAGGTTGTCATTATCGGCGGCGGTATTATTGGCTGCAGCACCGCTTACCATCTGGCGAAGATGGGCTGGCAGGATGTAGTGCTGCTCGAAAAAGATGAGTTGACCAGCGGTTCCACCTGGCACGCCGCCGGGCTGGTGGGTCAGCTGCGTTCGGATCGCAACCTCACGCGCATGCTGCAATACAGCGTCGACCTTTACGGGCAGCTTGAAGCCGAAACGGGTTTACATACGGGATGGAAAAAAACCGGCTGTTTGCATCTGGCCAGCACCACCGAACGCATGCTGGAACTCAAAAGAGGGTCCACCACTGCGCGCAGTTTCGGGTTGGAAATGCACATGATAACACCCAAAGAGGCATATGACCTGTGTCCGATTATTTCTCTAAACGGTCTCATCGGTGCTGCTTTCATGCCGACCGACGGTCAGGCCGATCCGTCAGGCATCACCCAGGCGCTGGCCAGGGGGGCTCGCAATCACGGGGTTACCATTTATCGCCATACGCTGGTGACCGGATTTGAATTTGGCCGCAAGCGGGTTTCGGCAGTCAAAACCAACCGGGGTGATATCCAGTCTGAAATTGTTGTTAATTGCAGCGGGATGTGGGGCTACCAAATGGGGCGCATGCTGGGAGTCAACACGCCGGTGGTGCCCTTCCAGCATCAATATCTGGTCAGCGAAGTAATTGATGGAATTCCGCAAGATATACCGACCATACGCGACAAGGACAATTTGATTTATTACAAGGGAGAAGTCGGCGGGCTGGTAATGGGCGGCTATGAAAGAAACGGGATTCCCTGGGCAGTTGATGAAGTGCCCAATGATTTTTCCTCGCGTCTGCTCGATTCCAACACCGATCATTTTATGCAGCTGGCAGAGCCGGCTATGCAGCGCACCCCCTGTTTGCAAACGGCTGGTATTTCCGAACTCATTAACGGACCCGAAGCCTTCACACCGGACGGTAATGCCATCATGGGACCGGCACCGGAGCTGGATAATTGTTTTGTGGCTGTGGGCTTCAATGCCTTTGGCATCGCAGCAGGCGGAGGAGCCGGTAAAATGATGGCCGAATGGATCATCGAAGGTGAACCGAGCCTGAATATCTGGCCTCTGGACATTCGCCGGCTCGGACCGCACCATCTTAGCCGGTCGTACAACCTGGAGCGCACTCGGGAAATATACGGCAAGCATTATACCATCCATTGGCCCAACGAGGAACACGAATCGGTGCGAAAAATCCGGCGAACACCGCTATATGCGCCCCTTAAAGAAAAAGGCGCTGTCTTCGGCGCTAAATATGGCTGGGAACGGCCGAACTGGTTTGCACCCGATGGCATCGAGCCCGTTGACGAATTGACTTTTGGCATTCCCAACTGGTTTGAGCATGTCGGCAACGAGCATCAGGCTGCCCGTGAGAAGGTGGTGTTGATCGATCAGTCTTCTTTTTGCAAGTTTGAAATCGAAGGTCCCAAAGCGCTCGATTTTCTGGACTGGCTGGCGGCCAACAATATCGACAAACCCGTTGGCAGTGTTACTTATACCCAATTGTGCAATACGCGCGGTACCATCGAATGCGATCTAACCATTGCCCGGCTTGCCGATGACAAATTTTTTCTGGTCACCGGCACCGCTTTCGAACGCCATGATGCCGAATGGATCAAAAAACACTTGCCCGCTGGTGGTGGCGTTACTTTTAGAGATGTGACTGCCGGCCTGGCCGTGATCAATGTAATCGGTCCGCATTCTCGCCAATTGCTAGAAAAGGTCACTCACAGCGATATCAGCAATGAGAATTTTAGCCATGGCAAATGCAAAACCCTTTCCATCGACAGTGCCCCCGTCACAGCATTGCGGATTACATATGTGGGCGAGCTGGGCTATGAGCTTTACATACCGGCTGAGTTCGCCGCTCATGTTTACGAGAGCCTCTGGTCTGCCGGCCAACCTTTGGGGGTCTGCAACGCGGGTTACCGGGCTATCCATTCTTTGCACCTGGAAAAGGGCTATTGTCTGTGGGGGGCGGAACTGACGCCTGAATATACGCCCTATGATGCCGGGCTGGATTTTTGCGTGGCATTGAACAAGGGTGATTTTCTCGGTCGTGAGGCCCTGGCCAAATTAAAGAAGCAAGGCCCGCGCTGGAAACTGTGCAGCTTTACGATTGATGCTGATCAGCCGGTTATGCTGCGGGGCAGCGAACCGATTCTGCACAAGGGCCACGTCATCGGTGTAACGACCACTGCCGGCTATGGATACAGTGTCGCCAAAACCATTGCATACGGCTATGTACCGCCTGGCAAAGCCGATCCGTCCGACAGCTATGAAATAGAATGCTACAAAAAGATTTACCCCGCCGCATTTGAACCCGTACGGGCCCTCTACGATCCCGAACGTAAAAAAATACTGAGCTAACCACCATCAGTTGAGCCCGTTGTCCGTGGAAGATTACTGCCCTGCCGGTGACAACGTTAACGAAATTAAAATCAGCTGGGCCGGAACCAGCAGCGGCAGTGGTGAGCTGGCCTCGATTAACTTTCCGGAAGAACATTTTGGCGAAGGCCCTTCCAAAGTCGAGATCAAAGCCTGCCATCATAACAGCATGCGGGTTGAAGCCTTCGATAAAGACAACAATATGATCGACTCGGCGGCAATTCCTTCAAACGAACAGCATGTGGGCCATACCCTTGCCTTGCAGGGCGGCAAAATTCGCCGCATCGATGTTATTGGATCTGAAATTGGTATTAATGATGTGTGCTGGCAAAGATAGCTTCAAGTGTTACTATTCTTCAGATTCGATTAAGGATTTCAGCTGAGCAAAATCTTCGAGGACTGTGTGGGCGCCTGCTTTCAGAAGGTCCGCTTCTAAGAGGGCTTTATCAGGGGTCGACAAAAGCATTCCGATGCCTTTGTATCCGGCTGCCGATCTTTTTGCGGCCAGCATGTCATCGGGCATGTCGCCGATGTAAACATATTCAGCAATCCGATTTTGGGTTTCGGCTGCCAGGGCATCGAGCATATAGGGGTGGGGCTTACTCAAAGATACCTTTCTACCCTCTGCTTTCAATACCTGTTTCTCCTTCTCAAGACAGTCCTCAAGCGCCATAATACGGGTAAAATACTTGCGGATGCCAAAATGAGCCAGTGGATAATTCGCTTCGGCTCTGGGTCTGCCGGTGGCAATCGCCAGCACGTGCTCAGCGGCCAATTCTTCAAGCAAGCCTTTGTCAATCAGTAGCGCTTCGCGATGGATCAAACCGTCGTCATGGTGAAATTTCGGCGTTTGGTCGTAGGTGGCTTTAAAAAGGTCTTTACCCAAATACACTTCCTGGAAAATCTGCTTGATGATGTTGCCGCTGCCCACATCCCCTGCGTATAAACCATAAATAAACGCATTCTTCGTTTTACCAACTCTTTGTAACATAGCCGTCAACGGCTTTGGAGTTGATCTTAAAAAATCTCCCATTGCGCCCACATCGCACTGGCTGATGGTCTCCTGATATTGCTCCCAGGGATCTTTGCTCCGATAAACCGGCGGTTTTTCAATCTGGTTGAACAGCAGGTTAATGACTAGGCAGGATAAATCCCAGTCGTTGTTTAGCCCGCCACTTTGCTTGACCGCAGCCAGATCGGCCAGCGGAAAAAGGGGCTCCGGTAATTTTTCAGACGATGGGGCGATATTAAAAAAAAATTTAGCGGTTTGGCGAACCGTTTCGCGATATGAGCCGGAGACATCGATCAGGACGCCATCCATATCAAAGACGATTAGTTTCGGATTTTTCATCTATCTTCCAAGTGAGCACTAATTTGTAATTTTTCGATAATATTCACTATTTGCAGGATGGCCGTTATAAAATAAAAACTAGAGGTTGAAAAGTATTTTTTTTCCTGCCACCGTGGTCTATGAGGACTGGCATTGTGCTCCAATCCAAAAGGGGTAAATCGGTATAACCGTCACCGACGACCATGGTGAGTTTCGGCTATCAAATTTTAATATATCGATTGACTTTTTACCGAAAACTTGGTTTTTTGGTGTGTACATTTAAGCAAAGAAAATGCCCTCTCTAAATAGCTGACAAAGCCGAATAATACAACTTTTTCGTAACTTAAAAGTTATCGGCTTGTATCGAATACGCTCTTCAAACGATCGTGGAATTGCTGTTTTAACGCAGGGATGCATCAGTAATTCGGTCTTTACCTTATCTGCATATGACCATATTTTGATTTCTTTTTTAGTGGGGATGGTTCATAAACACGGACCCATTTTGATCAGATTAATCAAAGCGAAAGGAGGACATTTATCATGAAAAAAACATTTTTTACGCTATGCTTAATTTTTGCTTTTCTTTTTTCCGTTGTTGGCGGGGCCTATGCTGCCGAACCATTGCGATTAATTACCTGGTCCGGATATACGCCCAAAGTTTTGCTCGATAAATTCGAGAAAGAAACCGGAATAAAAGTCATGCCCACCTATTCAAGTAATGAAGAAATGATTGCCAAGCTGCGGGCAACACGCGGCGCCGGTTTCGATCTAGCCCAGCCCAGCCAGGACCGCATCGCTGCGGTTCAGGAAAAATATAAGATTTACCAACCGATCGATTGGTCCAAAATTAAAACCGATCAATTTGTTCCCTCGATGCTGGAGGCGGTCAAGAAAAACTCGATGGTTGACGGCAAATCCTATGCGGTGCCTTTCGCCTGGGGGTCGTCTGGGCTGGTTGTCAATCGCAAACTTGCTCCCGATGTCAAGGACTATACGGATTTGCTGAACAAAAAGTATGCCGGCCGAATCAGTTATCGTCTCAAAAGGCCGACCCTGATCGCGCTGGCTTTTGCCATGGGAGATGATCCCTTTGCGAAATACGCTGATGCAAATGCTTATGAGGCGCTCATGGAAAAAGTCGGTCAGGCCCTGATAGACGCCAAACCGCTGGTCAAAAATTACTGGACCAACGGGGATGCGCTATTACAATCGTTACGGACCGAAGAGGTTTATCTGGCCATGGCCTGGGATAAAGGCGGCTGGAAAGTGCATGCTGAGAAACCGGAAGTTGATTTTATTGCACCCAAAAGCGGAGCGCTGGGGTGGATCGACACTTTTGCGATTCCTGCCAAATCAAAGAATGTAGAGGCGGCATACAAATGGATCAATTTCATAATGCGTCCGGAAAACGCTGCGGAATTTACCAATTCGGATACCACCGCAAACTGTGCCAAAGGTTCAAACCAATTCGTGAAAGCGTCTATCCGTAGCAATTTTGAGCGAAGTTTTACCCCAGAAAACATTGACAACATTAAATGGTATCCGCCGGTTCCGGCGAAGATCGAAGGAATCGAAGGCAAAATCCTAGATAAGGTCAAGGCCGCTAAATAATACCTGAATCTTGCATGAAAATTAGAAGCTATTTCAAAAATGCATCTAACGCTCAATGGCTGTGTTACAAACCGATATTCAACTTTTACTCAAATAAAAAAGCTTCACCAAGAAGGTTTTTATGCAAATTGATTTAGCGGTTATAGAGGTCACTAAAACCTTTGATGATTTTGTGGCCGTTGACAGTGTATCTTTTGAAGTTGCCGACGGCAGCTTTTTTTCTATTCTGGGGCCCTCCGGCTGCGGCAAAACAACACTGCTGAGGATGATTGCCGGCTTGACCGAACCCTCTGCCGGTACCATTGAAATTCGCGGCAAAAGCATGCACGGCATCCCCCCCAACAAGCGCCCGGTCAATCTGATTTTTCAACATCTGGCCTTATTCCCCATGATGAATGTCGGCGAAAACATTGCTTTTGGTCTGCGAAGACGCGGCGATGATAAAACCACCATTAAAAACAAGGTTGATACAATTCTTGAGCGCGTGGATCTCACCGGCTTTGCCGACAAAAAAGTTGACCAGCTTTCCGGCGGCCAGAAACAACGGGTGGCCATTGCGCGCTGTCTGGTGCTGGAGCCGGCTGTCCTGCTGCTGGATGAACCGTTGGGGGCGCTGGACCTGAAATTGCGCGAACAAATGAAGGTTGAGTTGAAAAAGCTTCAGGCCAAGGTCGGCACCACCTTTGTGTATATCACTCACGACCAGTCCGAAGCCCTGGTAATGTCTGATCATGTGGCGGTGATGAACCAGGGCGTTTTTGAACAGGTCGACACTCCCCAGAATTTGTATAACAACCCGGATACGCCTTTTGTGGCGCAGTTTGTCGGTGATAACAATACCTGGTCCGGCCGTATCCGGCAGTGCGATCAGGATGCCGCCGAGATTGAATCGAGTGACGGCAGGCTGTTTCGGACTAAAATTCGGCAACAATTGCAACCCGGTGATGAAGTTGATCTTTTTTTGCGGCCGGAAGCCATGCTGATTCAACCCGATGCGAACCTGGCGAATCTGAATCGCTTCGAGGTCTTTGTTAAGGATCTGCTATTTGACGGCGCCAACAGTCGCCTGCTGGCCAACCCGTTGGATGCCGATACGGAATTGCTGATTGCTTTGCCCCAGACCCACCAATATGACTACATCCAGAAAGACGATAAGATTGAAATCGGCTGGGACGAACAGTCCGGCATCTGTTTTCCCAGAAGGGAAAATCAGGACTGAGTAAACAAGTTAAGACACTATGACGAGTCATAAACGATGGGGGTTGTTTTTTTTCCTGGCACCGGTGGCGCTGTGGTTGTTTGTGCTGATTGTGCTGCCGCACATCGATCTGCTGGTGATGTCTTTTCGTTTTGAAAACGACGAAGGCCAATTGGTCTGGAGTTTGAAGAATTACACAAGTTTTTTTGAGGAACCTATTTACTGGTTGACATATGCGCGTACGGCTATTTATTCAATCCTGGTTACTTTCCTGACCATTGTAATCGCCCTTCCGGTGGCCTTTTATATCACCAAAGTGGTTAACCCCAAATATCAGGGATTTTTGCTGGTTTTGTTGTTGCTGCCTTTCTGGGTGAGCGAGCTGGTCCGGGTCTACGGTTGGATGATCCTGTTAAGAGAAAGTGGCGTGATCAATCATTTTTTGCTGAAAGCGGGCATTTTAAAGCAACCCATTGAAATGCTCTACCGGGATTCCACCATGATCCTGGGTCTGGTGTATACCTCCATGCTGTTTATGGTGGTGCCGATCGTCTCGGTGCTCGATAGCCTGGACAACAGCCTGATCGAGGCGGCCTATGATCTGGGCGCCAATATGTGGACTATATTATTCAAGATTATCATTCCGCATGCCACTCCCGGTATCATGTCGGGATCCATTGTAGTGTTCATGCTGACGCTCGGTAATTACCTGACGCCAAATTTGATGGGCGGTAAAAACTCACTCTGGTTTACCGAGCAAATTTATAATCAATTTATCGCCTCTTTTAACTGGAACCAGGGATCTGCATTCGGTTTTTTGCTGTTGGTGCTGTCTTCAATCGTCGTCTGGCTGGGACTTAAACTGACCCGGCAGAATCTAAAGAAGGTGGTGCAATGATCCGGACACTGCCGACCTCCAAAACGTATAAAAGCTGTTTCAAGCTCTATGTGGTTTTGTATTTTGTCTTTTTATTTGCGCCGTTGTTGGTCACCTGCGTGCTGGCTTTTAACGACTCCCAGTTCCCGTCCTTGCCCTGGAAGGGGTTTACGCTGGAGTGGTTTACCGCCAATTTGTCGCAGCGGGTCGGTATTTTTCATGATCAAATCAATCTGGACAGTATCTGGGTCAGTTTCCGGGTGGCATTTTTTGTGACCTTGCTCTCACTGGCGATGGGAACCTGCGCTGCTTTTCTGTTTGAACAGGAGGATTTTCGATTCAAACAGGGTCTTTATTTTCTGATGCTGGCGCCGCTGGTCATACCGGGTGTAATTCTGGGGATATCGATTCTGTTATTTAGCAATACACTGGGGACCCATTTTGAGGAGAGCTGGAAGATAGATGTGGAATTGTTTCGTCCCGGCTTCTGGCTGGTG
>JASFGH010000145.1:0-8387 GCA_050123865.1 Desulfobacterales bacterium
GTCACCGAAATTCCGAGGGATGTTTTTTATGATGGCTGATAGCATCTGCCACAACTAAAACCCACCTCAAAAATGTATCTAACGCCATCCAAAAAAGACTCAAAAAACTGCCTGTATCGCAACGTTAATATGACAAACGCTCTAATCAGCGGCTTAATTTTGACATTATTGACACCTGAGGGGCATTTTATCTATACTCGCGCAGTTGAACGGAGCTGGGCTGATGCCCAGATCCGAGAACCTCTGAACCTAGAACCCAGGACCTTGAACCTTTGAAGGGGGATCGATGGAAAAAAGACAGAGCAATGGCATTGGATTTATGGCCGGAAAGTGGCCTCTGACGGCTGCGAAATCAACGCTTGTTTTTATACATGGTTCCGGCGGCAACGCGCAGTTCTGGACGGCACAGGTGCAGGGCCTGGTTGAAAAGGCCAATACGCTGGCGATCGATCTGCCCGGTCACGGTGACAGTCAGGGTGTCGGCAAAAATACAGTTGAAGGGTATGCGGCGGCGATCATTGAGTTTTTAAACCATCTCAACCCACCGGGCCCGATTCCCTGCGGCCTGAGCCTGGGCGGTGCCATTGCGCAACAGCTCCTGCTGGATCATCCGGATCGCTTCGGCGCCGGGATTTTGATCGGAACCGGTGCCAGGCTCAAGGTGTTGCCGGCTATCTTTGAATCCATTAAAGACGATTTTGAGGGTTTTGTGGGAATGATAACCGGATTCGCGGCATCCGAAAAAACAGAACCTGAAGTGATCCAGCGATTTCAAGACGAACTCATCGGTTGCAACCCCGCAGTTGTCAACGGTGATTTCCAGGCCTGTAATCAGTTCGATGTGATGGCACGCCTGGGTAACATTTGTGTACCGGTACTGGTTGTCTCAGCCAATGAAGATAAACTCACACCGCCGAAATATGCGGATTATCTTGAATCGGCCATCCCGCAGGCAGCTCGTGCCCATATTGCCGATGCCGGTCACATTGCCCCGCTGGAAAAGCCCCGGTCCGTCAATCAGGCCATCATGGATTTTCTGGACAATATCGGCCTTTGATCGTTGCAAACATTTGGGTTAGCCTGTATAAAGATCATTTTGAAAAAGTATCCTGGAGGAATTTTTGACTTTCTTTTAGACAGGATATACAGGATTAACTGGATTTTCTTTTTTGGCCGCTTTCCGGAAGATAGCGGCCAAACCCAATCGCCTTCGGCGAATAATATCGGAAAATGTAACCTGTTGATCAAAGAAGTCCGTGTGAGTGGTGATATTAAAAGCACACTAAGGCAATTCGTTTTATAAACCATTTTATTCCGCTAAAAGCGGATTGAGTTTTCTCAATTCCTTCCGGGAATTGAGAAAGATAAAAATAATCCTGTAAATCCTGTCTAATAAAAATTGACAATGGAGGAATTGATATGAGTGATGTTTATGAACGGTTGCGTGCAAGGCTGGATGAGCTGGCGGTGGGATTGCCCGAGAGCAAAGACAAAATCGAGATCAAGCTTCTAAAACGCTTGTTTACTGAGACAGAGGCCGAATTTTTTGTTCAACTGCATCCGCTGCTGGAGGCCCCGGATGATGTCTCCAATCGGCTCGGGCGCGATCCGGCCGAGGTCGCGGAGCTCATGGAGCAAATGGCAAAAAAAGGATTGCTTTTCCGCAAGCGTGATGGCGAGCGGGTACGCTATGCGGCCGTGCCTTACGTGGTCGGGATTTTTGAGTTTCAGGTTAAATCCATGGACAAAGAGCTTGCAAAGGTGGCCGAGGACTATTTTGAAGCAATCTTCGGCCGGACGCTGCAGTCACATAAAACGCCGGTCATGAGAACTATACCGATCAATCGGCAAATCGTGGCCGATTGGCCAATTGCACCATTTGAGGATGTTTTGCAGATTGTCGAAGGCCACGAAAAAATTGCGGTCGCGCCATGCATTTGCCGAATAACCCGAAAACTGGCCGAGCATGAGTGTGACAAGCCTACGGAAAATTGTTTTATGTTTGGCTCCCATGCAGACTATTACGTAGAAAATGATATGGGACGTTACATTACTAAAGAGGAAGCCAGGCAAATCATCGTAAAAAACGAAGAGGCCGGCCTGGTCATGCAACCGTTTAATTCTCAAAAAGTGGGCGGCATGTGCAGTTGTTGCGGAGACTGCTGCGGAATGCTGCGATCGCTGAAAAAACAGCCGAATCCGGCCGAAGCTGTGCAGAGCAATTACTACGCGCGGGTGGATGAGGAACTGTGTACGGGTTGCGAAACCTGCGTGGATCGCTGCCAGATGGAAGCGGTCGAAGTCGTAGACGATATCTCCTCAGTACTGCTGAACCGCTGCATCGGCTGCGGGCTGTGCGTAACCACCTGCCCGACAGAGGCTATCCAGCTGGTCAGAAAAGATGAGGACCGGCTTTACGATCCCCCCAAATCCGGCGTTGAAACCTATATGCGGATCATGAAGGAGCGCGGCATAATTTAGCTCGGAGCTCGCTATTAGTTTACGAACAAGATTTTAAGGAAGCTCTATACAAACCGCAGACACACGCAGACTTGCGCAGACAGTATCTTTTCCTCGCTCGACCTGAGCAAGGAAAAACTGCATGCCCTCCGGGCAATCAATTTACCTTTTAATAGGGATAGATAATAGCACAATGCGTATTGCTGGTTTTGGGAAATTTACAAATATCTAAAAAATATCGCGCAGCGATTGACGTGTTTTTTGCCGGCCGAGTCGGCCGGCAATAAGGTCTGCGTCCGTCTGCGTGAGTCTGCGGTTAATAAAAAAAGTCAGCGTGAGTCTGTGGTTAAAAGAATCATTAAGTTCTGATTAATTTAGACTAGAATGTGAATTATGAAAGATGATAAAGGCTTATATTATTATCCCTTTCCCCTGAACAAAAAAGTGCGGATGTACGTGCGTGAAGGGGTGGAGGAGATCTGGTTCCGGATGTGGAATTCCGACGATCCGGAGTTGTGGGACGAACACGGCTGGGTGCCGTATGAAGCGATCAAAAAAGCCCAGGGCGTTTATCAGGTTAAAGATTTTGATCCCAAGCAGGCCTATGATATTCAAATTGCACAGGCACTGCTCAAAGAAGACAAAAAATCAGAATAAGGTCGTATCAATTCAAAGCCGCATTCTCCGTAAAGCTTGATTACACAAAATCCGAAATCCGAAACACGAAATCCGAAACAAATCCAAAATTCAAATATCAAATTTTCAAACGGGAAAGTCAGCATCCGATCCGATGCCTGAAGGTTCACGCCTCTGGTTGTTTAGGATTTTTGTATTGGATATTGTTTAATATTTCGGATTTCGATATTCGAATTTATTAAACCGAATATTCGCATTGCTCGAATATTTCAGAGACCTTTTTAATGAGCTTACTGCAAAATTAACGGGTAGGTTTATGACTCCTTTGATAATCACCATCAAAGAAAATCTACGGCTCAAAAATGTCCCACCCCGGCTGATGTCGCACCTTGTTGAAAAGCTTGAATTTGTTAATCCCAAATGGCTTGAAAATGACCGCATGGGTCGCTGGAATCGCGGCATCCCTCAAAGACTCAAGTTTTACGATAAGGTTGGCCGAAACGGGCTATGGATCCCGCGGGGCTACATTCGCCATCTGATCAACACCTGTCGGCGTCTGGGCATTGACTTTCACATCGATGATCAGCGCCGGCGGCTCGGGCCGATTAATTTTACCTTTACAGGACGGCTGAAACCGTTTCAGCAAATTGCAGTGGATAAAATGCTGGCTAAGGATTTTGGGACCTTGAGTTCCGCTACCGGCTCGGGCAAGACGGTTATGGCATTGTATATGATTGCCAGGCGCAAACAACCGGCCCTGATCATCGTTCACAGCAAAGAGCTTGCCGCCCAGTGGGTTGAGTCAATTGGTGTTTTTCTGGGAATAGATCCCCATCATGTCGGGTACATCGGTGGGGGCAAGAAAATCGTGGGCGACGGGGTTACGGTTTCCCTGGTGCAATCGCTTTATAAATGTGCCGATGAGGTTTCTGAACATATCGGCTTTTTACTGGTTGACGAATGTCACCGCTGCCCGAGCCGCACGTTTACCGAGGCGGTGTCCGAATTTGACTCCCAGTATATGCTGGGTCTCTCAGCTACACCCTATCGGCGAGATCAGCTCTCCAGGCTCATATTCTGGCACCTTGGCGACAAGCACCACGAGGTGGACAAAAGCCAATTAATTGAAAGCGGTGATGTTTTGTCGGCCAGGGTGATATTTCGCAACACGGATTTTAAGACCCGCCGTGATCCGGTAACTGAATACAGCAAGATGCTGGCAGAGCTTGCCGGCGACACCCAACGGAATATTCAGATCGCCACCGACATTGCCGCAGAAGCTGCCCGAAAAAGCGGGATCTGTTTGGTTCTATCGGACCGCAAGGTGCACTGTGAGAACCTTCAGGCCATGCTGCGCTACCGCTTTAAACTGGAATCAGAGCTGCTTACCGGCGACCTTGACATGAGCGAACGAAAACAGGTGGTGGAACGGATTAACAGAGGAGATGTTCATATACTGATTGCCACAGGCCAGTTAATTGGAGAGGGTTTTGATTGCAAAGACCTGACGACTTTATTTCTGGCAACGCCCATAAAATTTAGCGGGCGCCTGATTCAGTATCTCGGTCGTGTTTTGCGCCCGGCACCCGGTAAAAAATACGCCCGCGTATTTGGTTATGTTGATGTACATGTGGAACCCCTCAAAAAAGCTGCCGGGGCCAGGCAGCGTGTCTATCGCAGGTGAAGCCGTCTTAAAAATGCATCAATAATCAGCCAGCTGCAGCGTCAAATTTGATTTGTATAAATAAATACAATTTTTATTTGATAAAATGAGCTGAATCGGATATATTAGTATTTAGAACAAAATTCAAAGCTTAGCATTCGATTTACAAAATGAAAACTGATGGCAGGTATACATCGACGGTCAAAGCCGGGGGTTCGGATGCGGTCCTGCGCGTGCTTGACTCATTGCTGGCTGATTCCGGCCAAAAACGACTGACAGGAAGTCAGGCAACGGTTATTCTTGATGCGCTCGCAAGTTCCGATGATCCTGCCCTGGTCGTTCGCTTTCCGGTCGTATTGAGCATTTGCGCGCGTAACGGGGTTTCGCTCAACAGCCATGCGCTGTTTTCAAAATACTGGGAATCAAGTCCGAAAAAACAGAACCTGGAAAAGCTCCTGTTGCTCACCGATGAATTATTCGACCTCGAGGGTATTGATGCGCCGCAAAATCTGAAAAAAATTGCCGGCTCCCTGAAGACAAAATATGGGACTTTGATATCCACCCGCTTGCTATCGTTGAGCAGCGGTCTCACAATCTCTATCCGGACCGTTCAAAATACATTACGCGACTACACGGCCAAGATCAAAAACGCCATGCCGACGCCAAAATCTGCAATAACGGGTTACCCTCGAAAATCAGATACGGTGAAGCGGTCCGCTGAATTGGATGCCAGCCTGGGCCGGCTTTTTTCACCCAAACAAAAAGACCTGGTGTTTAAAAAGCTAAACCGCGAGCCGTTAACCAAAACCGAACGCGAATATTATTCCAGGGTTGTGCGTAAAAAGCTGCTATCCATCGCCAATGAGCAGGTGAACCGTATCGCTATTAAGCTCACACAAAAATGAAAGCTGCCTCAAACAATGCACCTTTTGTCACCTGGCTGGAATAACCTGAGGAACTAAACATGGAAATTTTATGGGATATCGCATTACATACCGTCGAATTGCTGACTTTACTGTTTGGTGTTCTGGGAATGGCGTTTTCGCTGTTATTATTGGCTTCACCCCGCCTGACGAAATCCCTGGGAAATTTTTTTAACCGCAGTATCACCGTCGGGTCCTCTTCCAATATTCTGGACAAAGATATCCCAACGGAGGCCTTTATCTACAGCCATCATGTCATTATCGGGTTGTGCCTTGTCGCCGGTTCAGTATTCGCGTTCATTTTTTTCTTTTTTAATATCGATATGTCCAATTTTGCCAGCGTGTTTCTGGGTTCTCAAAAATATTTTAAAACCCTAGAGATCATCTTTTTGTTCTTTGCCTGGATTGCGAGAATCGCAAGCATTTGCGGACTGATATTTGGCATCGTTTTACTGGTTGCGCCTCAAAAAATGCAAGCGGTCGAAAAAAAGGTAAATACATGGTTTGAAACCCGGACCTTTTTTGAAAAGCTGGATCAATCCGGTCCCGAGCTGGATGTCTTTTTTTTCCGTTATCCTTTTTTCTTTGGTATGGCCGGCGCGTTGATCTCCTTTCTGGTCATCACCCTGTCCATTGTTAACCTGCTCAACTGACTATTCCGCATCGTTAAAAAGCCGACCGTTTGACGAATCAACTATTTGACCAAATTGTGTCTGGTTTTTGATTGACCTGTGCTTTCGAATACCTTAAAACCAAATAAACTTCTAATAACAGCCTCTTAATGAGGGTTGCGTCCGTTTGCCGGTTGATAAGATCTAAACAGGATTTATTTACTATAAATCGGGCTCTACCGGTTCATCCCGTTTCACGAGGACCTTCGGCCGGCAACCGAATTTATTGGATACGAGGATCTACCAATGGCTAAAAATAACTTTCGGATTTTTCCTTCCGAGAGAATGCGAGTTGATTTCCCATGGCAAATCTGGGCGGTGGGCTGGCTGTGCATATTCAAGGGCATCATCTGGTTGGCTTATGAGCCTAATCTACCGGATAATTTGATGACCTTTTTTGGCCTGAAATACTTGTTACAGATCGTGCCCCTGATCATTTTTGGAATCGGCATATGGAATAAGCGCCGTTGGGCGGTGTGGGGAGCAGCCGCTATATGCGCGCTTAATTTGATTTTGTTTTTTTTCACCCCCCAGGCATTCAGCGCCCTGGCGGTTAAATCCGAAGTTTTTATCTGGTCGGTATTGCTGTCGAGTATCACCATGCTGTGTAACGGACCGGTAGGCGATCTGCTGGTACTTATTGCCACCCCCACCTTACTCAAGCATATCCAAAAGGCCAATTAGCCACAGACCCACGAAGATTAAGATTTTCTAATTAGCCACAGACCCACGCAGACCCACACGGACATACACTAGACTTTTCCTCTGACGACACGCCCCCCTGTCACACTGCGGCAGGTAGGCTCTGTCAGAGAAAAAACCCTGTCGCCCTTCGGGCGAATTTATCATTCTACCCTGTTTATTAGCTTTCTGCGCGAGTTTGATGCTCTATCGTTAACAATTTAGAATTAATAAAAATAATCGCGAAGCGATTGACAGTTTTTGTTCGGCCAAGAGCCGAAGGCGGGTCGGCCGAACAAAAGTTTGTGTGCGTCTGTGTGGGGCTTGCCGCGGCGAAGACTCGTACGAAGACGGCTCTGTGGCCAATTAATAAAAATAGTCTGCGTTAGTCGGCGTGTGTCTGCGGTAAGATTGAAATGCTTATGAACCATTAAATCACTGGGAAAGGGAAGGGGGGGATGATCGGGGCAAGAGGATTTGAACCTCCGACTTCCTGCTCCCAAAGTAACGCACCTCGATTTTAACGGTCTGAAACCCTTTATAATCGGAGCTTCACTAAATGAAAAGGGGCGGTCCATGCGGGTTGGACCGCCCCTGCAAAATTTAGACTAAACTTGAGTTAAGTTGCTTCCGGTCTGATTTAAACTCATCAAAATTAAGCAAGAATATCCGTTCTATTTTTGATTCTTAGACCAGTTAATATCAGTATACCCGCCATTAAAATCTTGTAAAAATTAAGTATTTTACTTGACTTCTCTGTAATATTAGCATAATAATTTTTGTTAATATTCTATATAAAATTTATATTCTATAATATAGATATCTGTTAAACTATATTCATTTTGTATGTTAAGATCGGGATTATGCAAAATCAGATAGTTAGCCTTTCCAACACAGCTTTAGATTAGAGCGCACAAGCTAGCGGCTTGCGCTGATAGATGCGTGCCGATAATCATCGACCAAAAGTATTCAAGGGAAGATTATTTTTGTTCGAAAGCTTTTTCATGTAAGGGCAATGGAAAGGAAATATTGCAAATATTAACATTTTTTTACTGAATCAGAAACCGATCCTATACTGTCATTACTCTTTTGAACATCTTTTTTTCTGCAATTGCTTCTTTTCATCTGGCCTAGTCATTCTTTTTCAATTTACCTGTTAGAAGAACTATTCAACATTATGTAGGAATTTGTCTTTCTGAAGTGCAAATGACGTCTCAATAGTCTTTTATATTTTTTTGCAGTAGCGGGTTCTTTCTCTGTCGGCAACCTTCAAACAGGAATAGATTATTCTTTTAAATCATAAGTAAAAGGAGACCACATTATGAAAAAAGTATTAATGGTTTATTGTTTGGT
>JASFGH010000146.1:0-8349 GCA_050123865.1 Desulfobacterales bacterium
AACGGATGGGCCAAGGCCTTTGACGCCATCGTCATTTCCAGTGAAGTGGGGGTCAAAAAGCCGGACCCGGCCATCTTTGCGATCGCCTTGCAACGCACCCGAATTGCACCAACGGATGCCATTTATGTCGGGGATACGCATGATGATGTGGCCGGGGCCATCGCCGCCGGAATCGAGCCGATATTCATCACCCGGACGGACAACCCCACTGACACCAGCGCTCTGGATTTTCAACATGCCGATCAGCAGCCGGATGATTTTCAAAGCAGCTTTTCGAAAAATACGGTTACCATCATCCAGAATCTGCTAGAGGTTTTAGCACTGGCAAAATAAAACTTGAGTTCGAACGGTACGTTCCCTTCCGGAAACAGGAGATGCCCATGAATTCAGCCAACGTTTCAAACTTTAAGGCCAAAAGAGTCACACGCCAGTATGTGCAGATGATTGACGCCGAACCGTCGGTTGTGCATGCTTTGATCTGCCCGGTCAAAGAAGCCGAGTGGCTCGATGGCTGGGACTATGATCTGATATATTCGCAATCGGGTGTGGCCGAGTACGGCTGTGTGTTTACCTCTCAAAGTGCGGGCGAAGAGACCATCTGGTTGATCACCAAAAGAGATGATGTCGCCTGTGAGACCGAGTTTGCCCGGGTCACCCCGGGGTCCAGAGTGGCCCTGGTGGCAGTCCGCGTAGAAGACAGCGGCAACCAGACCTCCCGGGTTTACATCAGCTATACGATCACCGCGCTAACCGTGGTGGGCAATGCGTTTGTCGACAATTTTAGGCAGGAAAATTTTGTCAATGACATGCAATTCTGGGAAGCCAGCATGAACCATTATCTGAAAACCGGCAAAGCACTGTCTCAATCCGATACGGAGCACTGGTTAAACTATGGCGCCGATCAGAGCAAGCCGCAGGAGGACCGATGACAAGCGTCCCGTTTTCCTATTATCGCACACCGTTGATTCTTTTAGCAATTGTCATCGTCGTCTGCATGGCTACCGTATGGGCACCACCGGCCGGAAGGGTCAGCTGGCTGCTTGAGGTCGTCCCCGGTTTGGCCGGCATTGCCGTGCTCATCGCACTTTATCGCCGCTTTCCGATGTCGCACATGGTCTACTGGTGTGTCTTTTTGCACATCTTCATATTGATCTACGGCGGTTTTTACACCTATGCCAAAACGCCTCTGGGCAACTGGGCCATGGAGGCTTTCGGCTTTAGCCGCAACCACTATGATCGCGTAGGCCATATCGCCCTGGGGGTATTCCCGGTATTCATCATCCGTGAAGTTTTGCTGCGTGTCACCCCATTGCAAAAAGGCGGTTGGTTTTATTTTATTGTCTTCAGTATTATACTGGCGATTGCGGCCTTCTGGGAGCTGCTGGAGTGGTGGATCGCGCTGCTGGCCGCCCCCGATGTCGGCACGGCCTTTCTGGGTTCCCAGGGCGATATCTGGGATACCCAGTGGGATATGTTTTTAGCCCTTGTCGGGGCCATGGTGGCCGTTCCGCTGTTTTATCGCCTGCACGACCGTTCGATGGCACGGCTCAAGGCTTTATTTTCCTGAGCCTGTGACACGAAGACAACCGGATCAAGAGTAAATCGATGCCCATCAGACTGTTAGAACAGGTGCGCGCGGGCTGTAAAACCGTGGCCGAGCAGGCGACCCACATTCAAATCGATGTTGACCGTATCCCTGCCTACGCCGCTGGATTGTCTGCATTAGGCGCCGCCCGGCCGTCACATGACCCCGCAAGCCACTATCTGGACCGGGGCGATGATACGGCTGCTTTTTTCCTGACCCTGGACGCCATTAATTTTGGATCCGGCTATTTCCCGCATCTGCGCAAACACACCGGACGGTCCGGCTACTTTACGCTGGCCGGCTGTTTGACGGCGCACTTTAAACAAAACGGGCCCTTTTCGGCCCGGGATCTCAGCCGGTTGACCACTGCGGACTGCACCCGCATATTCGCACAGGATCCCGAAAATGCCCCCATTACAGAACTGATGAGGCTTTTTGCCCGCGCGTTAAATGAGCTGGGCACCTACCTCATGGCCAATTTTAGCGGCAGCTTCACAGGACTAATTACGGCCGCAGGCGCATCGGCCGAACGCCTGATGCAATTGCTCGTTAAAATGCCCTGTTTCAACGATGTTGCGCTATGGGAGGCTGTTGAGGTGCCCTTTTTCAAACGCGCCCAGCTGACCGCTGCTGATCTGGCGGTGGCATTCAACGGAAAAGATCTGGGTCGATTTGAAGACCTGAATGATCTAACCATTTTTGCAGACAATCTGGTGCCGCATGTGTTGCGGGTGGATAACATTTTGCGTTACCCCGCCAAACTAAGCACTCGGATCGAATCCGGCGATCTTATTGCGGCCGGTTCCAGAGAAGAAATTGAGATCAGGGCCTGCGCCCTGCATTCGGTCGAGCTGATTAAGGCGGCGCTCAACGAATCCGGGCAACCGGTCAATGCCATGACGCTTGATTTTTTGCTGTGGAACCGTGGCCAGCAGCCAGCCTATAAATCCATCCCGCGCCATCGCACCCGAACCTATTTTTATTAAGAGCAATTTACCGCAGCCTCACGGGGCCGTTGGTCAAAGGCGATTTAACCAGCCGATTTCCGTTTAAAATTTGCCAAAAGGCAAAATAATCTGTTAAAATTAAGGTATTATAAGGCACCAGGGAATCGAATCCTTTTCATTTGACCGCACAGACAGCCGGCAGGCAGCATTCAAGGCCCGGTTGCCGGGGCCCTCGGCTGTCATATCAATTGATCCACCGCTTCTATCGGTTAGACATAAAGATTTTCCTATAATTGCCGATATTAAGATAATGGAAGCCGGACACCGCGCCGTCCGCAAAAGCAACATCGTCGAGCCGGGTCGAGGCCGTCTGTTTTAAGATTTTCAATGGAAGCCAATCACAGCATAAAAAGCGCCGCCAGCAACCCGTTATTTACGCCCATCCTGGCGCCTGTGATGCAAAGCCGCTGGATCATCGCCCTGCTGGGTGCGATTACCCTCTTTCAGGTAGCCCTGACCGCCTTGGAATTACCGGCATGGCAATGTCCGCTAAAAGTCACGCTGGGGATCGCCTGTCCGGGTTGCGGATTGACGCGGGCGATGGTTTTGCTGGCAGAGGGAGATTGGCTGGCGGCCGTTCAGCTGCATGCATTTGCCCCAGTCGGCTTGGGGATTGGGCTGCTGCTGGTAGTCAGCATACTGTTGCCTGCTAAATGGCGACACAGAGTATCCGAACGCCTGGCGGTTTTTGAAAAACGCAGCGGCATCATGCTCTGGCTTATTTTTGGCCTGCTGATCTACTGGATCGGTCGCCTGACGATTCACATATATGCCTGAACTGGGCATCAGCATTTTTTTGTGAAATGGGTTGAGCGATTAAAGGTTTTTCAATTTATTCCGCTCGGCTTAGGAGAAAATATAAACAGGAGAGGTACACCATGACAGAAATGATTGTCGGTATTTTGTTCCCGGTGTTGAATTTCATCGGTTTTATTGTTGCGATCATCGTTCTGATCAAGCAATTTAAGCACGGCGGGGCATTGCAGGGTATCCTTGGTATCATCACCTGCACCTTTTGGACTTTTATCTGGGGCTGGATCAAACACAAAAGCCTGGCCATGACGAAATTGATGGTCGCCTGGACCGTCGTATCGGTAGTGCCCCTATTATTGATCCCGGTGTTCGGTGCCGCCATGTTTGGGGAGATTTACAAAATGGTCGGTGAAATGTCTGGAAATCCCGAATTGGTCATGAAACAGGGCCAGGCAAATAAGGCGATAAAGAAATTCAAGCGCAACAGGGCTCAAAAAGCTCTGGCGCAACGGAACGCCAATAGAGACCGGTCCGCAAACAATCGCGACTGGGACGCCGCTGCGTTGGCGCTCTGGCAGGACGGGCAATACAGCGACCCCAATAAAGCCAAGACATACTGGGACAGGGCCATTGCCACCAACTCAAAGACGGCCGAAGCGTATAATAACCGCGGATTGGCTTTATATAATCTGGAGCAGCACCAGCAGGCCATCGTGGACTTTAACCAGGCCATCCAGATCAATCCGAAATATGCCGAAGCCTTCAACAATCGCGGCAATGCCTATTACGCCCTGCAGCAATACCAGCAAGCCGAGGCGCAATATACCGAAAGCCTAAGGCTGAAGCCCAAATACGCCAAGGCCCACCTGAACCGGGGTCTGACCTACTTTCAGATGCAACGCATCGCTGATTGTTGCAAGGATTTCAAGCGGGCCTGCGACCTGGGAGATTGTGACGGACTGCAATGGTCCATGCAGAATGGGTTTTGCAAATAATTTCCTACGCTTTGCATGAAAATATGAAACCCTCCGACTCGTGCAAAGCTCAGGAATGAGCAATAAGATTCGACTGAGATACGGAGGAAACTATTCGGAAGCGGCCTGTTTGCCCCCTAAATGTAAATGAGGGCCGAACAGGCCGTTTTATTTTGCCTGGCACCTGGCAGCCGGCATTTTACTATTGAACCAGCGCATCTGCAATCATCGAACTCAAAAACCTGACCTCAACCCCCATTTGGTAATGGTCATTTAGATTTATTAGCTGGGCGTGGCAATTTTCACATGCCGTGGCCAGTACCTTGGCCCCGGTTGCATTGACCTGATCGACTTTAACGCTGGCGGATTTCATACGGAAATCAAGGGTATCTTCACCCATGGCCACCAGCCCGCCGCCACCGCCGCAGCACCAGTTATAGCTTGGCTCATCGGTCAACTCCCGGAAATCATCGGTCAGGTGTTGTAAAATATAGCGTGGCTCATCGATCACACCGGCATTGCGGGCAATCTGGCAGGGATCATGGTAGGTCACCGCACCCTCCACCTTGGTTTTATCCAGCTTGATGCGGCCTTCCCGGATATAGCGTGCATGCACTTCGGTAATCGCGCTGACCTTGAAGGGTTGCTTGCCGGTGAGCTGCTTCATGACCCGGTAGGCCGTGCCGCATTCGCAGATACAGACCTCTTTGACCTTCAGGCGTTGGGCTTCGTTGACAATCCGATCCAGTATCAACTTGGTCTTGGTGGGATCACCGACAAAAGCGCCGAAATTAACAGCCTCAAAAAAGCTCAAGGTCCAGTTTTCTTTGGCGGCATTGAAAATGGCGGCTGCCGGGATGATCGAGTGTGCCCCGGCCAGGGCCACATAAAGCAAGTCAGCGCCTTCGACATCCACCGGAATGGCGGTTTCACCGGCTTCTAATTTCCATTTTGACACGACTTCATCTTCAAGCCGCTTGAGGCCTTCCATGAAGCTGTCTTTAAACAGGTCGATGGATTTTCCTTTTTCGATGGAGGTATCGGCCAGCAGGGTAAGGATTTCGGGCTCCATTTCGGCACCGACCAGCAGCAGTTTGGCAATCGACATCAGCATCTGGGTGTCGATACCAAAGGGGCAATATACCATGCAGCGCCGGCAACCCGTGCAGGAGTATGCGGCTTCATAAAGCTCATCAAGGGCCAACGCGCTCAGTTCCCTGGCCTCACCGACAGACGGCCAGACCTTGCCGCGGCCCTTAAAATATTTTTTATAAAGACGCCGCACGATTTCAGCCCGATAGGCGGCAATGTATTTGACCTGCCCCATTGAGGCGTGCACATGACAAGCTTCGGTACACACCCCGCAGCGCGTGCAGGTTTCCAGATAAAGCCGCACGGCTTCGTTGAGTTTGCTTTCAAACAGCTTAAGCAAATCATCGCGGGTTTTTTCATCCATCATCAAGGTTCCTTCGTACTGGATAGCGATAAAATCTGTATTGCCTTATAAATTTTTAGGGTGGCCGTTTTCATCTGGCTGCTGGCTACTGGTCTCTTGCTGCTTGTCAATGGTTGGCCGATACTCACAACCCGTAACGCGTAACGCGCAACACGCAACTCCATGGCGCTTGAACGCTGAACCTTGAACCAAGCGGCTCAAGCCAGCTGGCTTTCGACACCTGGAATACAGGGCCAGTGAGCCCTTACCCTGTTCTTAGTTTATTAACCGGCAGCGACAAAAACGAGTGCATGCTCTGGCTGAACGGGAAAAAAATCAGAAACAAATTGGCGAAAAACACATGCAGCACCAGCATAAACGAATGACCCGATTCCGTCAGCTCGGACGGCAAATAGGGATCAAAAATCAAAAGACTCCCTAAATATTCCCGGTATTGCTCGACGGTCACCGTTTCGTAAAAATACCATCTGCGGGCCCAGTCCATCTGACTGCCGAACAACACGACCAGAAACAACAAAATCAACAGATAATAATCTTCGGGTACCGACAGTTCCCTCACCGGAGAGATAAACCGGCGGAACAAAAAATACAGCAGTGCAATCGAAGCGATCAAGCCCACCAATCCCTGCCCCAGAAATATTTCATGGGGAATCAATTGCAGTGTTTCGATTTCACCAAAAAGCTCAAGATGCCCGAGAATCAGCAGCAGAATGCAAATATGAAACGCTATCAAAAATACCCACAGCAAGGGTTTGTGTCTGCGAACGGTGGGAAACAAGAACGTGTCATGCAGCGCCCACAACCACTTGGGTCTTTTCTCGGGATAGACCTGAAGTGTGGCCGGATGTTTGGGGGTGCGAAAGATGGCGATCAAACGGACCGTCGTGCCGATGAAAAATACGGCAAACGCAAAATAGACCATCGGCACCAGTATGATGTAATACAGCGTATCCAACATGACCTCCCGTTTTTAATTGCGACAGATACCGAATCTGGTCGCCGCACTATTGGACTCCGGTTTTCGTTCTGCCGGCCCACAATAAATTTAACTGCGGACCGGCAGCAAAACTGGAGAGGCTTAGGCATTGCGTTTGATGTAAAATTTAATTACATCATCATCCTGTTCGGTCCTCAGAATTTCATTGCCACTGGTTCGGGCCCAGGCTGGAAAGTCTGTTAGCGAACCCGGATCCGTCGATTGGGCTTCAATCACCTGGCCGATCTCAACCTCTTTGATGCCCTTGCTGACCTTAACCACTGGCATGGGGCATGGCAGACCCTTTAAATCAAATACTTTGTCGACTTTGATATCATCACTCATTGGTTTACCCTCCTTGTAATAAAATTTATTTTTAATTCTAAAACAAGTTGCACCTCAAAAACATAAACAAAAAGAGGAAAAACAAAAACTAAGCTCAGAGAGACAGTTTATTAGATAAACAGCTGGACCTTGCTGTTTGCAGCCTCTTCCAGAAATTTGGCAACACCGCAAAAGGTTAAATTTTCGTAGTCAATCATTTCCTCTCTTTTAAAGCCCATTAAATCCATAGACATTTCACAGACAAAAATTCGGACGCCCAATTCCTCGGCCATTGCCAGAAATTCCTCCAGAGAGGCGACGTTTTTCTTTTTCATCAGTGATTTCATCATGGCCGTGCCCATGCCTCCCATGTTCATCTTGGAAAGCTTGACCTGGCTCATCCCCTTGGGCAGCATCGTACCAAACATCTTGCCAAAGGCGTCTTTGCCCCCGACGTTTTTCTTGGCATCTCTGAGAACCGGGGTCCCCCAAAACGTAAAGAACATGACCGCGTCCATTCCCATGGCCACCGCCCCGGTGGCAATGACGAAAGCGGCAATGATTTTGTCCAAGTCTCCACTGAACACCACCATCGAAAGCTTGTCTTCCGGGGTTTTCTTATTCAGCGCCTCCAGCTGAGACTGAAATTCTGTGAATTGATTTTCGATATTTTGCATATCCATGATTGCCTCCTTTTGTTGGGGTATAAACCCTTTTAAAACAATGATTATATTTTGATACTACATATTTGGTGTATATTGTGAACTATTATCTGAAAAAATCTGCCTGCTACCGGTACTGACTATTTAAAAGTACGATCCACCGCTCGTCAGGACCCTAATATTTAGGTCATTATCTCTTTAGCAGCCTCCATAGAGGCCTTAAGAATATCCAAATTGGTCAATACTGCTTTGCGCTGATCCGGGGCAATTTGAATCAGTATCTGATGATGAACATTCTCAAGAAACATATTGATATGATTTAACTTTTTGTGCCCTTCGGGTGTAAGGCTGAGGAGGCTGACACGGGAATCTTCGGGATCTTTAATGCGCTGAATCAGTTTCTTTTTCAGCAGCCCATCAACAATTTTGGATACCCGACTTTTGACAACATTCATTTTGAACGCGATGCCCGTGGCAGTCAGGTAGCGCTCTTCCCCGAAAAGCATCAGGCATCTGAGTTCGGCATCCGGCAGGCCAAACCGTTCACTTTGATACTGCATCCGTTCCTGGCAGCATTGAAACAATTTCAGTATAAGTTCTTGAAATTGCTTT
>JASFGH010000147.1:0-8265 GCA_050123865.1 Desulfobacterales bacterium
AAACCGGAGCGCACCGCAAATCCCCGATCGGCCAGACCTATTTCAAGCCGAGTCAGCACCGGCAAAATAGAGGACAGGTGGCGCTTCCTGTCAAATACGGTCTGCCCGTAGGATTCGATAAAAATGATATATACATCCGACCCCCCGAGCCTATCCAGAGACGAGGGTGTTTGATCGAGTTCAGCAGCTGCTAGGCGAATGGCCTGCATGTTTTGGCTTCGATAGCCACGAACATGCAGAATGAAATCGATTTCTTGGGCAATTCTGCGTGAAAGTCCGGGATGGAAGATCGGCAGCGGGCGGTTGCTTCCCACACTGCTGAACAACAGCGGTGTTGTCAAAGCAGCAACGGTCACAGCGACCGTTACAAGCGCCTTCCGCCTGAGGGTGAGCGTTTGATGGATTGCTTTAATAGACCACCGGGTGCCAGCGGTGATGGCTGCCGTCAGGAAAATACCCGCAGCGCTATAGAATAAAAAGGTTTTAAGCGGCAGCGTTTTGTACAGCAGCCGGATTAAAACCGGCAGAAATTGTGCATCGATGTAAAGATTAAACGGCCGGAAAAAGTACATGGGCACCAGTTGATCTGCGCTGCGAAACAGTCGCATAAAGACGACGATCAGCGTCAGCACCCAGAATAAACTGTGGTGAAATGGCCAATTCAACGCGGTGGCGATACATAGAACGGCGACAACAAACAAAGCTTCGGGCGAAATTAGCAGCAGCGTCCATAGCGATTCCTGTGCAGCGGGATAACGCAAGTTGAGCATTGCGTTTAAAAAGCCCCAGGCCAGAGCCAATCCAATGACGGACCTGAGGGTCTGCACCATCCTGGAAAAGCCTGAGGGATGGGGCAGCGTCTGTTTTGATTTTGGCAGGTTCATATCGAGCCCATTTGCATGTTGCAGGCCTGTCGCTGATTGGGTAAATGGGTTAAAAAGTAATGGATGGCATCCACGGTATCGCTCCAGCCGGGTCTTGCAAGTGCAGTTTGCCGGGCGGCCTTGCTGAGACGAATCAGTTGATCGCGGTCTCTGTGCAAACCTAAAATAATACCGGCACATGTTTGGGTTTCACCAGCAGGGATCAAAAAGCCGTTTATACCATTGTGGATAAATTCTTGTACGGCGCCTGTCGCTGAGCCCAGGACCGGCAGGCCATAGGATAAGGCCTCAAGGCAGGCGATGCCGAAGCCCTCATTGGCAAATGGCATGACAAACAGCTGGCTGTTGGTTAAAATGCCGACCAGGTCCCGGCCCTGCAACGATCCCATCAGGCGAACCTGACGGGTGACCTGATGGGTCGAAATCATATGCCTGATTCTGCTTACATGTCTGCGGTTCATATTGAGGCTGCCTACAATGGTCAGGCGCCAGGCATCCGGGGGCAGCCGCAGGAGGCTTTCCAGTAAGGGAATCAGGCCCTTAATCGGCGTGATGTTACCAACAAACACCAGCTCCAGTGGACCTGCCCGTCGGGCCCTGGTGGCCAAATCTTCGGGTGTTTCCAGATAACCCAGCCGGTCTGCTCCCGGATTGGCCACAATTGAAGGCGGCCGCCGATTGATCAGATGATGCACATGGCTGCGGGTCGTTTGACTGTTAAAGATGAAGGCATCAACACCGGCCAGGTAGTGTTTCTCGATGGCCCTATACAGCTGATAGAGCTTAGGTTCGCAGGGCTGACTGGAAAGCACCTGATGCACGATGGATACAATCGGAACGCCATTGACGCGCCGGTGCCTGTGGTTGAGCCAAAAAAGGGAAGGGTGAATGAGTTCGTCCTGCAAAATGAGATCATAGCGATTACCGTAAAGCGTCGACCGGAGCCTGAGCGAGAAATTGTCCCATAACAGCCGGCCGTATCGGTGCCAGGGAAGCGAAACAACGTCAACGCTATGACCTTTGTGACGCAAATGCCTGACCAGATATTTATCATAAAGGAAACCGCCGGTCAGGCTATCCAGGCTGCCATATATCATCAAGCACAAACGCATTATAGATCTTTCGCGTAGGCAGCCCAGGCGATGTCATTTTCCCAGACCCTGATGGTCATTGATTTTACATTGGATGACCGGAGTTGATCCGATATGGCCTGCCAGATAATTCTGGCGAAATGCTCCAGGCTAGGGTTCAATCCTTCGAATACCGCCAGGCGGTTAAGGGTCTTGTCCCGGTATCCTTCAACCAGAGCATCCAGGGCAGCTTCAATTTCACAGATGTCGACCAGGTAGCCGTGATGATTCAGTTCCGGTCCGTCAAAGCGGGCTTCGACAACATAATGATGGGCATGGACCTCATTTTCCGGTCCCCAGTCACCGCCCGTTAAAAAGTGATTAGCGATAAAATTACGGCGCACAGCAACGGAATACATCTTCAACGCTCCTTTTTCAAAATGTCAGCATTGGGCTTTCATAATATTGATATATTGGGGCTCAATTTTCTATTGGAGTAATGGAGTGCTGGAGTGTTGGAGTATTGCATTCTTTAAATGTTCTTCATCTCGGATTTTTCGTACTTACCATTACTCCATTACTTCACCACTCCATTACTCCGGTATCGTATCGACATGATGGGATTTGGTGTTGCCTTCAGTAAGTTTTCTGACTTTGGCAACGCTAGGCCTGCCCATTTTGGGAAAATACTTACCGGTGGCATCCTTGTACTGAAGATAGTCATTGCCGAAAGTGTTCTCCAGATAAACTTCCTCCATATGGATGCGGTAATGGGAATTGAGCGCAAAGATAATCCATCCAATGAGCATCGCCACTGATGGCCGTGCAAGCACAAACCCGGCAAAAATAGTCCCCAGGCCCAGAGTTATGGGGTTTCTTATCCTGCGATAGATCCCGGCAGTATGCAGGCGCGCTGTTTCACCAAATTCATGAAAGCTGACATTCGCCCGCAGGGTCCCAACGCCTATAAATGTCAGGCTATTTCCCAGCAACAGCAGGCCGGCACTGATAATGGACAAGGCGGTGGACGGGGGTATCTTTACAAACGGTAAAAGATAGCGGTTTACAACCGGAAACACAACCGTCAGCAACGGGATCATCGCTGCGACCAGGACTGTCAGGGTGGCTCCGATGGTGCCGAACATCTGTGCAGTGGAGTGCACGACGGTTGCGCCCGGATGCCGTTCGGCCGACAGTGATTTACGTTTGCGATTGGACAGCATTTCAGCGGTGGATCCGGCGCTGGGAACCGCAAAAAAGCAAACCTGGTAAATCTGGGCGATATAGGTTGCAATGATGAAGTAGTCGAGCCAGTACATGATCATTCACAATCCTCGTAGGTAAAAATGACCTGTAGTGTTTCATCGGGATGTTTATCCAAGAGTTCATAGGCCTCTTTGGCACGGGCGAGCGGAAATTGATGGCTGATAAATTGTGCCGGCTCACATTTTCGAATCATTTCCCAGGCCATATTGATCCGCCTTTTTTTCGTCCAACGCCCGGAAAGTTCCGGGGGCAGGGTACTGACTTGACTGCTGATCAGCTGAATGCGGTTACGATGAAACCGCCCCCCCAGGTCCAACCGGGCATCCTGACTGCCATACCAGGAGCCGAGCACAATACGGCCGCCGAAACCGGCGACCTGGATAGCCTGGTTCAAAGCCTGCGGGTTGCCCGACAACTCATACACTAAATCTGCAGAGCCGGCGGTCGCATCAGAGGCGCCTGCAACGGGCAGAGCATCTGTGCTTGCCGGCGCCTCGGGGTCCAGTGCGATATCAGCACCCGCATCCAAAGAGGCACGCCGTCGAGCTGCACAGCGATCGACGGTAACCAGTTGATGTAGGGGATACTGCGCCAGCAAAGCTGTGGTGAGAAGGCCCACGATGCCCTGCCCGAAAACACAAACCTGCTCACCAATAATGGGTCGGCCATCCATCATGAAATTAACGGCTGTCTCCATATTCGGCAAAAAGAGCGCTTGTTTCGGATCAACCGCCTCAGGGAGCACCATAATATCCTCCAATGTTGCAGTGTAATGGCTTTCGTGGGGATGAAAACAAAAGACGTGTCGACCCTGCCAATTTTGATCAATACCTGAGCCCGCCGCGACCACTTCACCAACGGAAGCATAGCCATATTTCAGTGGATAACGAAAAGGTTTCGACAGGGCTTTGATGGTCAAATCAGCCGGCAGCCCGGGTGGCATCTGGCCCCGGTATATCAGTAATTCGGATCCGGCACTGATGGCTGAAAAAATCGTTTTGATGAGAACCTCCCGGGCCCTGGGCCCCGGCATGGGTTCTTTTTTAATAAGGACGGTGTGAGGTTTTTCGAAAATGAGCGCCGTGCGTTTCATGTGGCCTTCCACCCCGCGCGAGCCCAAACAATGATATCATTGCCCAGGTGTTGATAGTGAACCTGCTCACATTCCAGGTATTGCGCAATCTCAAATCCTCTGGAATTTAACACCTGTAAACCACCGACCAGTTTGGGGGCAATGGTAATAATAAACTGGTCGACCAGCATGGCATTTACAAAGCTGGTGATCACCCGGGCGCCGCCTTCTACCATTACGCTGCTGATGTTCATGGCCGCCAGCAGCTCCATCAATGCGAAAAGGTCAATTTTACCATCAGGGCCGGTGGCACAGGTTACGGGCTTGGCGCCAACTTTTTGTAGCGCCCGTCTTTTGGCGATGGAATCGGTTTTTGCGTTTATAAGCCAGGCGCTTACATCATTTCTTTGAACACACTTGGCATCCACCGGAGTGCGCAGGTGCGTATCCAGGATAATGGGTTGTGGATTCTTACCATCAATCCTTCTGACCGACAATTGCGGATCATCGGCCATTACGGTTCCAATTCCGATGAGGATGGCATCACAGGCAGCGCGGACCTGATGGGTCAGCGTCCATGATTGGGGCCCGCTCAATTTCAGGGGCTCATTATGACGGGAAGCAATGCTGCCATCGATGCTCTGGGCATAGCTGACGGTGATAAACGGGCGGCCGTATTTGGCGCGGAACTGCGCTGCATAGTGCAGCTGGGCCTTCAAATCCTCAATCGAATGGATGCGTGTGCCCGAGTAGTTTTCAGCGATATTGCCCGCTTTTGCAAAGGCGTCGGTGCCAGGGCGCGAGAGGGCTTCTAATGTTTTATTCGATGACGCCATGTTCCTCCGATTTTAGGTTGGCGGCATAACCATCATACCAGCGGTGGCCTCTGGCCCTGACGCTCCAAAAACAGCCTGTCTTCGGGCTGCCATATTGATCCCCTGCCCGATCCGGTCAGCATAAGGGTCAGCGCACATGCCAGCAGGAGAAAAAGGCTAAACGGCGAATCCCATGCCGTCAACGTGCCGGCCAAGAGTATGCTACTCAGCAAAGCCACCATGCGGGCCATAAAGCCTACAGCAATCATAAAACCGGCAGCTGCAATCAACGGCATCGCCGGCAGACGGAACGGCATCGCAGCGTTCAACATGGCCATTGCGGTGTTGTAATCGCCCGTGGCGGGACTGACAATAACTTCATAAAGGAGATATATTCCGGTCAGGGAGATGATTAAACGCAAAAAAAAGGGTAACCATTTTGTTGATAAAAAATCGAAATTGCGATCCCAACGTGTTTGTAGAAGGTTGTTGACCCTGACATAACCACCGGCCACCAGTGCGTCTCTTAAGAAACCCGCCAGCAGCGGTATCATAAAAATCGTGGCCGCAACGGTCATTGCCGGCCGGGAAAATACCGGAAGCAGGGCCATGGCCACCAGGCCCATTTGAAAGCCGGCAATCATTCGTTTGGCCGGATGGGCCATTATTTCAATTACCGGCCGGTTGTTCTGGTTTCGACGCCAGAGGCCGAATTGAAAAAGATAATAGGCCAGGCCGACGCTGATGTAATAAACCGGCAGCCGATCATACCCGATGGCCAAAACGGGCGCTACCAGCAGACCCAGCGCGTCGATTTTGGTGTCGAGCCATTCACCCAGTCGGCTCTCAGATCTCATGACCCGGGCAACATATCCGTCAAGGTAATCCAACAGGACCGCCACGATGTACATGGCACCGGGTAGCCAGATTAACCACTGGGCCCCAGCCGCATAACCCGGCGATTCCTGAAACAAAAAACCGCCCAGGGCGCCGATTAAAAGGCCCCGTCCAATCGTCAGCCAGTTGGCAACCCCCAGGGCAGGCTGCAGATCGGCGTTGTGCAACGAATGGTTTTTCTCCAGCGCCGTCCACAGAAGCCTCAGCACATAGGCGTTAATAACGGCGGCCGTCAGCAGCCATTGAAATGCGGAATAGGGCTGCCAGATGAAATAAAGGCAGCTAAAGCCACCTAGGATCAACAACATGCAAGAAAAACACGCCATCCACCATGCGGTTTGCAGGCGGCACCGGGCGGACCCATTTTCAACAGCGCACTGGCGGGATATGTATCCTGCTTTGAGCATATTTCTTATTTGAAAACATAATGCGTCTTTTTTTGTTGGCAATCTACTGTTTTTTCAGCCTCGATTCGGATTGTTTTCCTATCGTATGTGCTCTACGGGTGTTAAGAATAGCGCCCTGCCTGCGGCCTGATATTTGGGATTAGGCCAGCAAAGTCTCTAACCCGTTGGAATAGTGCCGATCATTCCAATACCAGGTCACTGCGTAATCCGATTTCAAAGCGGAGCTTACACTTTGGTACGAGAGCATTTTAAATCGAATTTTAACACGGCTATCAGACAAAAGATGGACATCTGAAGCCAGTTCTAGAAATTTTTCCCGATGGTGAGCTGCCTCCCCGCCCCCCGCTTTGGGAAGTTGGTTTCGATATATTCTTGCAGTTCGTCCAGCAGTGTCAGTTGCTCATCATCCAGCGCGCTGGATTCCCTGAGATGCTTGATTTCTGTTAGCGCAGCAGCGGGAGTCATCCGGGACGCGCCTTTATAATCCTGCAGGGCGCGATCTTCCTTGCTCGGGTTAACCCGGCGCATGTAGGCTTCAAATTCAGTTGCAGATTCTTCGGATAAAAATTGTGGAAAATTTCTGCCGATCACGCGATTGGCCAGAATGCGGGCATCCGGGCTTGAGAGCCGATGGGCGAAGCTTTCCATTTCATGCGGGGTGGCTGTATGAAACTCTTTGAATAACATCTCATCGCCTCGACTAAAAAAACCAATTTGATAAAGGGCCGCATCCGGATCCAGATTCGGAATAAAGGGGTAGGTGTAGTTGCGGTGATAATATGCTATTTGCTGGAATAGGGCAGGATTGGACTGCAGCCATTTGAGGTTTTCTGTTGCAATCGCCTTGCGTTCGGCACCGAGTAATTTCATATATCGCCGATTGGGCGGCAGCAGAATACCGGGTTCACCGTATCGTTTGCGAATAATCCATGTGGTTGCATCGATCGTGTCGGCTTTGGTCTCTGCGAGCTCCGGCGAGTCAAGTCGTAGCCAGAGGGTTTGATTGGAATACGGGATTGAGCTTCCAATGGACAGTACCGGAACCTGGTACATGAGCCGGTGGCCGTATTCGCTGCTCACCATCAATCCCCAGCGGTGATCACCGAGTGCACTCTGAAAAGTAGCGGGTATGTCGCTTATGCGATAGGCATCGGTTTCTTTTTCAAAATAGCCCAGCAGATAGTTCCACATCTTTTGGTTTTTAAAAAATTTGCGGGCCAACGCCAGGGTTGCCATTACATCAACCGCCGCATCATGGGCAGGCCCGCCGGTCAGTTGATTGACTTCGCTGATATGTTCCAATTTTAATGACGGTTTTGACTTCACCTCAGGCCAGTTGATGACCTCCCGGTTGTAAAGCCAGTACATGACAGTTATCGGCAACAGATCCATCCGGCGGCAACCATTCTGGAACTGGTGCGTGTAGGGGGGCAGCAAATTGCGATGAAATGCAAACCGTAAAAATTCATCATCAAACCCCAGGGAGTTATATCCCAGGCTGATTGTATTGCGCCGGTTCATCAGCTGATGAATCTGTCGAATCGCCTCATATTCGCTCTGCCCGGTTATCAGGTCTTTAAGCGCTATCCGGTTTGTGATCACGGCTCCGGGAGAAGGAATTACGTCAGGGCGCAATTTCATTTTTACGGTGAAGCGCTTAACTTCGTTAAGCTGCCGGTCAGTGCGGACTGCGGCAAACTGTAGCACCTGATCGAAGGCCTTGTTTAACCCGGTCGTTTCGATATCATAGAAAAGATAGGTTTTGGTCATGACCAGAAAATATTTGTGTGTGAAATTGTATCGCCGGCTGGATCATTTTCCTCGGGACTTAAACTCATCTTCTTGACACCATTT
>JASFGH010000148.1:0-8254 GCA_050123865.1 Desulfobacterales bacterium
AAAAATTCAGGCTGCCGCATACGGGACATTTCATTTTCAACTGATCCAGTGTTTAGTTTTTGGTGTTTGATCAGAAAGAAGTATCTGCTCTGATCGTTGATTAAACACTAAATACGACACTCAAAACACTTAAGAATTTTTTCAAAAATTCTTAATCGACTTTAAAAAAGGCTTTCTTTTTGGCCTTGCAGACCGGGCATTCATCCGGTGCTTCGCTTTCGCAGGTGTAGCCGCATACGCTGCAAACCCAGTAATCGACTTCCTCGAGGCCATCCATGTTCGCCAGCGCTTTCTCGTATAAATCAGCGTGAATTTGTTCAACGGCATTGGCATACTCAAAGCTGCGCAGGGCGGCGCTGTTGTCTTCGGCCTTGGCATTTTCGATCATTTCCGGGTACATGCTTTTAAATTCATGGGTCTCGCCGGCAATAGCCTCTTTGAGATTGTCGGCGGTGGAGCCAACACCCTTTAGCGTCCGCAAATGGGCATGGGCATGTACGGTTTCGGCTTCGGCGGCCGCGCGAAAAAGTTTGGCCACCTGGCCGTAGCCTTCCTGATCTGCTTTTTTGGCAAAAGCCAGATATTTACGGTTGGCCTGGGATTCACCGGCAAATGCGTCTCTTAAATTTTGTTCGCTCTTACTCATACATTTCCTCCTTTTGATGGATTGGGTCAAATTAGTCTTATTACGGTAAAGGCTAAATGCTTAAACAAATTTTATGCCAAAGGTCAATATATCGTTAGATCGATTTGAAATGGATTTAATACCAGAATGTTACAGAATCAAATCCTTTTTTTGCGCCCGCTCGATGGCCGCTACGATTGCCCCACAATGAGACAGATTGTCTCAAAAGTGTGTCTGGTCGGCACAGTGGCCGACCCTATTTGCCCTGGACATAGAAACTCAGACTCACGTGGTCGATGATCCAAACAGTTTTATGATTCAAAAGTGTCTCATGGAACAGGCTATGTTAGGCTGCCTTTTAGGCCTGCTTGGCTGCCTGTTTCTCACGTAGGGCCGCATGGGCCGCAGCCAGCCGGGCAATGGGCACACGAAACGGCGAGCAAGATACATAAGTCAACCCCAGCTCATGGCACAGCTGAATGGATGTCGGGTCCCCGCCATGTTCACCGCAAATTCCGCACTCCAATTTAGAGTTTTTAGCACGCCCCTTTGTCACCGCGATGCGCATCAACTCGCCTACCCCGTATCGATCGATGGTGGCAAAAGGATTGTCCGGCAAAACACCTGCGGAGATGTATTCCATTAAAAATCCAGCTTCAGCATCATCCCGCGATATGCCATAGGTGGTCTGGGTCAGGTCGTTGGTGCCGAAGGATATGAATTCGGCGAATTCTGCAATTTCATCCATGGTCAGCGCAGCCCGTGGGATCTCGATCATGGTGCCGAATTTATAATCAATTTCAATATCCTGCTCATCCATCACCTTTTTGGCTTCGCTTTCAAGCGCCTGGCGTTGAATCTTGAGCTCATTGACATGGCTGGTCAGCGGGATCATGACTTCCGGATGGACATCCACCCCATCTTTGGCCACAGCGCAGGCGGCTTCAAATATGGCCCGTACCTGCATGGTTGTCAGCTCCGGAATTTGAATGCCCAGCCGCACCCCGCGCAAGCCCAGCATGGGATTGGCCTCGTGCAGGCTCTCCACCCGTTTGAGAATGGTCTCTTTGATGCGGATCTGTTCTAGCAAATCGTCCACCTGGGCCAGGTTGGCAGCTTGCTGCAGCCGGATTTTCAGATCGGAAAGTTCGTGCATCAGGTCAAAGCGATTGGGTAAAAATTCATGCAGCGGCGGATCGATCAAGCGGATGATCACCGGCAGCCCGTCCATGGCCCTGAAAAGCCCGGCGAAATCCTCGCGCTGAAACGGCAAGATCGCATCCAGGGCCTCTTTGCGTTCCCGGATCAGATCGGTCATGATCATTTTCTGAACGTGCGGCAGACGCTCAGACTCGAAAAACATGTGTTCGGTGCGGCAAAGGCCGATACCCTGGGCGCCATATTCGCGGGCCCGCTCGGCATCTTTGGGGTAATCCGCATTGGCCCAGACGCCCAGGCGCCGGAATTCATCGGCCCAGGACAACAGCTTCAGCAGCCAGAGATCGTTGATATCCGGCACCATGGTCTCCAGCTGACCCAGATAGACCTCGCCGGCAGTGCCATCGATGGAAATCCAATCACCTTCTTTTATTTCATGGGTCCCTACACTCATTTTGCGATTGGCCAGATCAATTTCAAGTGAAGCGACTCCCACAACAGCCGGCGTGCCGAACTGCCGGGCCACCAGGGCCGCATGGCTGGTGCGGCCGCCGCGGCTGGTCAGAATTCCCTCGGCCGCCAACATGCCGTGGACATCGTCGGGTTTGGTTTCGGGTCGCACCATGATCACATCTTTACCCCTTTCCTTGGCCCACTGTTCGGCGCGGTCGGCATCAAAGGCGACAATACCGACTGCAGCACCCGGCGATACGTTGAGCCCTTTGGCTAAAAAGCCCCCCGAACTATGGGCCTTTTCCTTAGCCTGGACATCAAATTGAGGGTGTAAAAAGAAATCGATTTGATCAGGGGTGACACGCATCACCGCTTCTTCTTTGGTGATCAGCCCCTCTTCGACCATATCCACCGCGATGCGCACGGCCGCCTGGGCGGTGCGCTTGCCATCGCGGGTTTGCAGCATCCAAAGCTTGCCGTTTTCGATGGTAAACTCCACATCTTGCATTTCGCGGTAATGCTTTTCCAGTTTTTGACAGATCTCCTCAAATTCCTGGTAGGCCGCCGGCATTTCATCCCCTAATTTTTGAATATCGTCGGTAATGCGAATCCCGGCGACCACATCTTCTCCCTGGGCGTTGGTCAGATAATCGCCTTCGATCTGCTGCTCGCCGGTGGAGGCATTGCGGGTCATGGCCACCCCGGTGGCGCTGGTATTGCCCATATTGCCGAAGACCATGGTGACAATATTCACCGCTGTGCCCATATCATGGGCAATGCCGGCGGCATTGCGATAGTCGATGGCGCGCTTGCCGTTCCAGCTTTTAAAAACGGCTTCGGTGGCCTTGCGCAATTGAACCAGCGGATCGGTCGGGAAATCCCCATGCGTATGTTTTTTGTATGTCTTTTTGAATGCTTCCGTAACTGCCTGCCAGTCATCAGCCGTCAATTCAGCATCGCTATTGACACCCACTTTGCGGCGCATATGGGTAATGACTTCTTCAAAGGGCTCGTCGGGAATACCCATAACAACACTGCCGAACATCTGCACCAATCGTCGATAGGCATCGTAGACAAATCGCTCGTCACCGGTCAACTTGATCATCCCTTTGAGCGTGTCATCGTTGAGCCCGATATTGAGAACCGTATCCATCATGCCGGGCATGGAAAACTTGCCTCCTGAGCGGCAGGAAACCAGCAGCGGATTTGTCGCATCGCCAAATTTCTTGCCGGTGGCCGATTCGATTTTTTTCATGGCCTCCAGCACCTGCTCCCACATACCGGCAGGAAAGCTTTCACCGGCGGCCAGATAGGCATTACAAGCTTCAGTGGTCACGGTAAAACCGGGCGGCACCGGTATGCCGATTCGCACCATTTCAGCCAGGTTGGCGCCTTTGCCGCCCAACAGCCCGCGTACCGCATCCCAATCACCGCCGACATAGTTTTCCGCCTGATCGACCTCGTCAAAATCATAAACCCATTTAATTGCGCTACTCATCTTGTATATCCTCCTGTTAAGAAGCGACGTTTACAAAATCGATAATTCTGACACCTGATTGATAAAAGCCATTAACCCAGTTTGAAGTCAAGCATTTTCTTGGCATTTCAATCCCTTGTTAAAACGAACCATCGGAGGTTTCCCTTGATCTCAGCCGATTCGGGTATTATTTTTGACGTTAATAAACTAAAGCTAAAGATGGAGCATAATAATGGAAAACTGGGAAAAGCAACTCTCGTGCGCAAAAGAATGCAGTCGCTGTAACAGGTCACTGACTAACAAAGAACGCAGAATCTTATCGGTTGTCGATCATCAGCCCATCTGCATTGATTGTAAAAAACAAGAGGAACAAAAACCGGACTATGAGGACGCCTCCAAACAGATGATGGCCGAGTGTATGAAACAAACCGGCAGGCCCTATGGAGATACGGCCAGCTATTGCTTTCATCATTTTATACCATTCAAATGCACCTAACCTTTTTTGCATAAAAAGTAATGAGAATATGAAAACCTCCGACCCGTGCAAAATATATGGGATAAGTACCTTACAACCTTACAAACGGGAATCGTCAGTCAAAAAGAATCTGTACGATGATTGCAACTATCAGAGTTAAACTTTAGCCCAAAGTCAGGCGGGACAAATCCAATGGCCGCTAAAAAGGAAAAATAATCCAACCCGCCTGAAATCACGTCTACACCACCCTGCGCCCCACCTAAAAAGCTATTGCTTGACAAACATCGCTATATCGATAGATATAGCGGTTGTCATAAATATGTTCCGTTTGCCATATTTGTTAACAAGCGCCCTGATGGTTTGTAACGGCTTGACATTATTATAAACCTGACAACCGCTATGTTATTGTTTTTGATAGAAAAAAATCTAGACGTTTACCAAACAATGGGCCATATTGAAATACATGGCACCGTGGCAAAGACACCCATTGGCATCGTTGGCAACCAAAGTATTTACCGCCCTATTCGCCCGATTTCAATCCGATCGAGCGAATCTGGCTGACGATGAAAGCGCGCTGGTTCAACAACCCTGTCTGCAAAAATGAACAACAATTACTAGAGCGTTTGGACCATTAAAATCCTTTTGCATTGACTAAAGCATTTGAGAGGTAAGCGTATGGCACAACTTCTTTCAGACCGCAGAGACATTGACTTTGTTCTTTATGAACAATTACAGATTGAAGACATTGTAAAATCAGAAAAATACAACGACCTGAACCGCAAAATGTTTGACATGGTTATCTCCGAGGCTCGCAATCTGGGCGTCAAAGAAATTTTGCCGACATACGCCGAAGGCGACCGAGAAGGTGTCCAATTTAACGATGGGCGGGTGAGCGTGCCGCAGTGCTTTCATCGTCCGTACAAGCTATTTGTAGAGGGTGAATGGATTGCCATGGCTGAAGACCCTGAAGTCGGCGGCCAGGGATTTCCCTGGATCATCCGCCAGGCGGCCTTCGAGTATATCATCGGCGCAAATTTTGCCATTGCCGGCTTTGGCAATCTTGGCCACGGCACGGCCAAAATGATCGAAATTTTCGGAACCCCCCAACAAAAGGAGTTGTTCTTAAAAAAAGTCTATTCCGGTCAGTGGGGCGGTACCATGCTGCTCACCGAACCGGGTGCCGGCTCTGATGTGGGTGCCCTGGCTACTACGGCGGTCAAAAATCCAGATGGGACCTATTCCATAACGGGCAACAAAATCTTTATTACCTGTGGCGAGCATGACCTAACCGAAAATATCATTCATCCGGTTTTAGCCCGCATCGAAGGCGCCCCACCGGGAACCAAAGGAATTTCATTGTTTATCGTGCCTAAAATCTGGGTCAACGTTGACGGCAGCCTAGGCGAGCCCAATGACATCGTCTGCAGCGGTGTGGAAGAAAAAATGGGTATCCACGGCAGCCCGACCTGCAGTATGGCGCTGGGCGGCAAAGGCAAATGCCGCGGCCTTTTGCTCGGCGAGGAAAACAAAGGTCTGATGGTCATGTTCCACATGATGAATGAGGCCCGCCTGGATGTCGGCACACAGGGTTTTTTGCACGCTTCAGCAGCATACCTGTATTCGGTCAACTACGCCCGTGATCGCTTGCAGGGCAAGGATGTCGCAACCGGCAAAGATCCGGAAGCGCCCCAGGTGCCGATTATCCGCCATCCGGATGTCAGACGCATGCTGTTGCAAATGAAAGCCTATGTGGATGGCATGCGCAGCTTTGTTTATTATGTCGCCTATTGTTTTGACAAAAAAAGAACCGCCAAAACCAAAAAAGAAAAGGAACGTTACAGTGACTTTATAGAGTTACTGACACCGGTTATTAAAGCATACTGCAGTGAACGCGGGCAGTCTGTCTGCGAACAGGCCATTCAGGTACATGGCGGCTACGGCTACACTAAAGACTATCCGGTCGAACAGCTTTACCGCGATTGCAAGATCACCAGTATCTATGAAGGGACCAATGGAATACAGGCCATGGATTTGCTGGTACGCAAGCTGGGCATGAAAAAAGGAACGGTTTTTATCGATTTTCTCAATGAAATTAAAACCCGTGTTGATCAGGCTGGAGAAAACGCTCACCTGGCGGATCTTGCCGGCCGCGTTGAAAAAGCGCTAAGTCGCCTCAGTGAAATCGCGCTGCATATCAGCAAGACCGCTTTTTCAAAAGACATGAAGCTGGCATTAGCTTATGCCCACCCATTTATGGAGGTTGTCGGTGATGTCGTGATGGCCTGGATGCTTCTATGGCGCGCAACGGCGGCTTTGCCGAAGCTGGAAAAACTGGCTGGCGGCCTGGATGCGGCGGCAATTCAATCTAAAATCGCCAAAAATAAAGAAGCCGCTTTTTACGCCGGCCAGTTGAAAGCGGCCGAATTTTTCATTCATGCGATGCTGCCCGCCACCATTGGCAAAATGAACGCCATTGCCATTCCCCATCCGGCAGCCATCGATATTCATGAGCGGTCGTTTGGGGGTTGATTCTTTTATCACGAAAACACGAAACTTTAAAAACACGAAAAGAAAAATAATTTCTTGATTTCGCCCTTTCGTGCTTTCATGGTTTTTAGCATCTGCAGCGGCAAGGACCTAGTTACAAGCAGCTCAACTAAACCTATAAACAAAAGCGTAAGGAAGAACAAAATGAAAGACGTTGTCATTGTCTCTGCCTGTCGTACCGCCATTGGTGCCTTTGGTGCAACCCTGAAGGACAGCCATGCGGCCACTATCGCCAGCGTAACGATGAAAGCGGCTGTGGAGAGGGCTGGCATCGATGCAGGCCTGATCGATGATGTGCGCTTTGGCTGCTGTATGGAACCGGTGGACACGCTGAATGTGACGCGAATCGCAGCGCTTTTAGCTGGCATACCGGATGGCGTACCGGCGGTGACGATCAACCGGGTCTGCATTTCCGGCATGGAAGCGGTTCTGTCAGGAATGGCGATGATCCAGGCCGGGATGGCGGACATCGTTCTGGCCGGCGGTGTTGAGCATATGTCCGGTGTGCCCTATTCACTGCCGGGCGCCCGCTGGGGCTTCCGCCTGCAGGATCAGCAATGCATCGACAATCTGATCCGCGGTTTGCACTGCGGATCCCACATCCTCCCCCATCCGGAAGAAGGCCCGGTGGGAGCAACCGGGGCCCGTCTTATGATTACCCTGCTGTATGCCCTCAAACAAAAAAAGAAAAATCTGGGGCTGGCCACCCTTTGCGGGGGCGGGGGGGTATCGATGGCCTGTGCCATCGAAATCATTTAGCTAATTGATTATCATATTCTCAGTTTTGATCATTGGAACATTTGGATTTATTATTTGTTTCGAATTTCGGATTTTAATATTGGAGGAGGTTGGAAAATGAATCGAGTGATATTAGGGGTGACCATCAGCGTGCTATTACTAGTCTTTCCGATTAGTGCCTTTGCGGTGGATTGGCTGGCACAGGCCGACAAAATTTTTGACCAGGGCGGGCTTGAGAATTACAAAAAGTCCGTCCGCGTTTACAAAAAGGCAGTCGAAATAAAACCCGATGATTACGAGGCCGCCTGGAAATGCGCCCGGGCGCACCGCGAGTATGCCGATGAAGCTAAAAAGAAAGCGATTGAAGGCTGGAAGGATATCTGTGCCCAATATGGCAAGGCCGGGATGCAATATGCTCAAAAAGCAATTGAGCTAAAGCCGGAGCGCCCCGACGGGCACTATTATTACGGGTTGAATGTGGGCATTTATTCCGACGGCGTCAGCATCTTCACCGCCTTAAAAGAAGGCTTAAAAGATAAAACCCAGGAAAGTTTTGAAAAAACATATGAAATCAACAAAATGTACAATGATGGCGGTCCGATGCTGTCTTTAGGTCGTTTCTGGGCAGTATTGCCCTGGCCGCTGCGCGACCGTAAAAAATCACTGGCGTATTACCGCGAATATCAGCAAACCCCATACTTTGCCACCAACACCGAAGCCAAGCTATTCTTGGCGGAACTCTTAATTCAAATGGGCGGAGATGAGAAAAAAGGAGAAGCCA
>JASFGH010000149.1:0-8232 GCA_050123865.1 Desulfobacterales bacterium
ACATGATGAGACCTTTTACCGATCTTACCTGGGCGGGCGGGGCATCGGATACCATTATCTGATGCAGGCGGTGCCGGCTGCCAGCGACCCTTTTTCAGCCGAAAACATTCTGGTTCTGGCCACCGGTGTAATGACCGGCGCGCCATTGCCGGCTGCCTGCCGTTTTGCAGCAGTGGGAAAGTCACCGCTGACCGGAACAGCCGCTGAATCTGAAGCGGCCGGGTTCTTTGGCCCTGAGCTGAAGATGGCCGGCTTTGATGCTCTCGTGTTCAGCGGTCGGGCGGAAACGCCGGTCTATTTGTGGGTCACCGAGGGAAAAGCGGAATTAAAAGACGCCGCTGCCATTGCCGGCCTGGAGACAAAGGACGTCGAAGATGCCATCCGCAATGAATTGGGCAGCGCAAAAATTCGAGTGGCCCAGACCGGGCCGGCCGGCATGAACCGGGTGCGCTTTGCCAATATCACCAATAACCTGGGACATTTCAATGGGCGCGGTGGATTTGGGGCCCTGATGGGCTCCAAAAACCTGCGTGCGGTAGCGGCCCTGGGCTCTACCAAACTGCCATACCACGCAGCGGACGTTTTGCGGGATACGGCACAGCATTATGCCCAAACCTTTAAGGATAACCCGCTTGGCGAACAGCTATTTGTCTTCGGCACGACCGCTTTTCCAGAAATTCTATCGGCTGCCGGAGCGCTGCCGGTCGACAATTTCCGGCGCAGTAGTTTTGCTGAGGTTGCGGCCATCGGCGGGGATACATACAATGAGATGCTTTTGCAGAAAAGAAAAGGCTGTTACGCTTGTCCGATCCGCTGCAAAAGGGGGATTGCGCTGGATGACCCTCAATACGGCCTGGATTCACGCTACGGTGGTCCCGAGTATGAGACCATCGCGGCGCTGGGCAGCAATCTGAATATCGCCAACTTGAAAGCCGTCGCTAAAGGCAATGAAATCTGCAATCGCTATTGTATCGATACGATCTCAGCCGGCATGACGATCGCGTTTGCCTGCGAGTGCTTTGAAGCGGGAATCATCACCACCGCAGATACGGATGGCCTGGAGTTGCGTTTCGGAGATGCTGATTTAATGATCCAGCTGCTGGAGCTGATCGCCAGGCGTGAAGGCTTTGGTGATGTTCTGGCAGAAGGCTCAGCGCGGCTGGCGGAAAAATGGGGCCTTAAAGATGCCCCCGGTCATCTGGCCGTCAAGGGACAGGAGATTTCCATGCATGATCCGCGGATTAAGGTTGGTGTCGGCATTGGTTATGCTGTCAGCCCCTATGGCGCCGATCACATGACTGCTGCACATGATACTGCTTTTGTCAATCCAGAATCCTTTCCGGTAAGCTCAGTGCGGCCACTGGGTATCTATAATGCGATATCGGCTACGGATATCAGCACAGAAAAAGTGCGCAATTACAAAATCCTTGAAAATTTTTGGCGTACGCTGGATTCTATGGGCTTATGCGTTTTCGGTTATGCCCCCCGAGGGGTCATGCCGATCAATACCATGGTCGATTGCGTCAATGCCGTCACCGGCTGGGATGTAAGCCTGTTTGAGCTGATGCGAGCCGGTGAGCGCGGGACGCTAATTGCAAGGGCATTTAACAGCCGCGAAGGATTTTCTCTTGAAAACGATCAACTCCCTAAACGCTTGTTTGAACCCAAACCGGATGGCCCCGATGCCGGCCGGCAGATTTTTAACGAATCGGATTTTAACCGGGCCGTTGAGCTGTATTATGACATGATCGGCTGTGATCCGGATACCGGTCGACCGCAGCGCAGCAAATTGCTCGAACTGGGACTGGATTGGATTGAGGACCTGTTGTAACAACAGGATCAGCAGCCCGTTCCGGCCTGAACCACTATTTAAAAATGCATTTGGTGCAATCCGGATCAATCCCACATGGCATTGCCTGCTATTGGGTTCGCATTCTTGCCGGGGTTCAAGGTATTGATTTTTTCTATTAAAAATAAATAAATTATCGATATTATATATTTGAAGTTAAACCCTTACACGGTTAACATTGTATATGTGTATGATCGCCCGCAAAGGAGGGTCCATTCTCTTTGCCGGCTTATGCCAGAGGAGGCCTATGTTTTTTAGAAAGAAAAAAACACTGATGAGCCTCTCGCGCACCTGCGGCTGAGCGGCCAAAATCGGTCCGACGGATCTGTCGGAAGCGCTCAAGGGGCTGAAAGCCTCAAGTGACCCCAATCTGCTGGTGGGTTTTGACACCAGCGATGATGCCGCCGTTTATCGGGTTTCGCCCGAGATTGCCCTGATCAGCACAGTGGATTATATCACCCCACCGGTGGATGATCCCTACTGGTTCGGCCAGATTGCAGCGGCCAACTCATTGTCTGACGTCTACGCAATGGGTGGTCAGCCGCTGACAGCGTTGAATCTGGTGATGTTTCCCTCCAAAAAGCTGGACATGGTATTTTTAAAAGAAATTTTACGCGGCGGCAGTGACAAAGTACTGGAGGCGGGCGTATCGATGGCCGGCGGGCATTCAGTTGATGATAACGAGCCCAAATATGGCCTGGCCGTAACCGGTAAAGTTCATCCCGAGCGCATCCTGACCAATTCCGGTGCGCAGGTGGGTGATGCCCTGATTCTGACAAAACCCCTGGGCACAGGGGTTCTGTTTAACGCCAACCGTTCGGGTAAACTTCCTTACGCTGAACTGGAATCCATTTTGCCCCAGGTAGCGGCCCTTAACCGCTCAGCCATCGAAGCGGCTCTGAAATTTAATGTGCATGCCTGTACCGATGTGACCGGGTTTGGTATTTTAGGGCACACGCTTGAACTGGCTCGGGGCAATGATGTTCAAATCAAACTGATTTATGAAAACCTTCCTTTTTACCCCAATGCCTTACAGATGTATGAGAAAGGAGAAACCACCGGCAGCAACAAGGCCAATCGCAGGCTGGCGGAAGGCGCCTGGGAGTTAAGCACTCAACGTTCGGCTGTGGAACAGGATCTGCTGTTTGATCCTCAGACCTCCGGCGGTCTCTTGCTGGTGGTCCCGGCTTTCCAGGCCGATGATCTGATCGCCAGCTTGAAAAACGAGGGCATCGAAACGGCCGTCAGGGTAGGTGAGGTTGTCGCCGTCGACCGTCCCTTCATCCGTGTTGTCTGAATAAGGCGCCGGGAAATTTCCTTAATTCAGTCGCTCCATGAATCATCAGTCCCGCCTGGGCGGGATGCAAACTCATGCATAAGTGGGCGTATCGAAAGAACACAAACCGTATCTAAGAAATTGAAGAGGGACCGATATCTCATAATCAGATTAAAAAAGATTTATTGATTTAAACGGGTTTATAAACTTTTAGATTTTGTTCGAGGTCAAGGCATGAGGTGATTTAATAGCGGAGCGTACACGCAAGTACGCGAGCATTTTGAATCGCCTCATAACGAAGACATCGGGCAAAAGATGAGGGTTTATAAACCCGTTTTAGTCGAATTCGTAGATTTCGTACTGTGTCTCGTCCCCCAGAAGCTGATCAATTTGAGCCTGGATCTCCGTGCGTTCTTTGCTGCCCAGCCATTGTTGCCAGTAGTCGATGGATTGCCATTTCGACACGACCAGGCTTTCTCCAGGCTGATCCACGCGTTGCAGGGTTTCTCCGGCGATATATCCGGGCTGGCCCATGGTCATGGACCGCAATTGACGGATCAGGGCCCGCAGCTCTTCCATTTTTTCGGGCGGCACCTTCCTTTTGATATGAACCTTGATCATCTTGACGGCTCCTTATGCTGGATTTGATGTCCTTTGAATAAACCGCATAAAACAATTTCATGTCTGTTTCAAGGGTAATCCTGCTTTTCAAGGTGCAGAGCCTTAATGATCATTTTGGACATTAAACAACGTTTTCTTTTAATTGACTTTTCAATTCACGGGGCATAAATTTAAAAATTAAACAGTTTTTGTAGACAGGGTTTGGTTGATGACCGAAGGAATCATATTTGATATAAAAAAATATGCCATTCATGACGGGCCGGGCATTCGCACAACGGTGTTCTTTAAAGGTTGCCCGCTGGCGTGCCGCTGGTGTCACAATCCGGAAGGCATAACCGTTGCCTCCCAACGAATCTATCGGCAGGAGCGCTGCGTCAGCTGCGGTGAATGTATCCAGGTTTGTCCCCAGAAAGTCATCACCCGCACAGCCGATGGGATTATCAGGGATCCTGCCAGATGCGATCTATGTCAAACCTGTGCCGAGCACTGCCCCTCGGAAGCCGTCGAATTTGTGGGGCACAAGGTGACGGTCGACGAAGTGATCCGGCAAATTGAAAAAGATACCGCCTTTTACGATCAATCGGGCGGCGGGGTTACCCTGTCGGGCGGCGAACCCTTGATGCAACCCGATTTTTTGATGGAGCTGCTTGAAGCGTGCAGTGATCTGGATCTTCACCGTACCGTCGATACCACCGGATATGCGGATGCAGAGCTTCTTCTGCAGGTGGCTCAAAAAACAGATTTATTTTTATACGATCTAAAGATTATGGATGTGACCAAACACCGGGACTTCACCGGGGTCTCCAATCAGCTGATTCTCGATAATTTGAAAATGTTATCTGAGAATAAGGCCCGCATCCAGGTGCGCATTCCGATTATTCCCGGCATCAACACGAATGCCGACAATATCCATCATACGGCTGATTTTGTCGCTACCCTGCCCGGGGTTGAACATATATCGATTCTGCCTTTTCACAACTCAGCCCGGGGAAAATACCGCCGCCTGGGCATGGAGTGCATGTCAGCGGACATGCAGAGCCCCAGCAACGAACATTTAAATCGGATTGCCGGTTGGCTCCAACAATCCGGCTTGCAGGTTAAAATCCGAGGATAGGACGCCATGAATAACCGAATTTCTCGTCTGCGCGAGCAAAGCTTTAACGCCCAGCCCTGTGTTTCAGCCGAACGAGCCCAGCTGGTCACCGAATTTTATAAAGTCAATGAGGGAAAATTTTCGGTGCCCGTTTTGCGGGCGCTGAATTTAAAAAATTTATGTGAGAAAAAGACGATTTACATTGGAGAAGACGAACTCATTGTCGGTGAGCGCGGGCCCTATCCCAAGGCAGTGCCCACCTTTCCGGAGCTGACCTGTCATTCTCGGGAAGACCTCAAAATTATTAATTCCAGGGACATGACCCGCTATGCGGTGGATGATAAAGCCCTGCAAGTATACACCGAAACGGTGATTCCTTACTGGAGCGGACGCAGCATGCGGGAACGGGTGTTTGACCGGGTGCCGGACGAATGGAAGCGGGCATACAGCGCCGGGATGTTTACCGAATTCATGGAACAGCGGGCACCGGGGCACACAACCCTGGATGGCATCATTTATCGCAAAGGCATGCTGGATTTTAAGGCGGACATTGCCAAAAGCCTCGAACGACTGGATTATTTAAATGATCCCGAGGCAGCCGATAAAGCTGAAGAACTAATAGCCATGGAGATCGCCTGCGATGCGGCAATTATTTTTGCCGAACGCCATGCGGATCTGGCCCTGAAGATGACGGCCAAAGAAGAGAATCCCCAGCGCAAAGAAGAACTCGAACGAATCGCCGCCAACTGCCGCCGGGTGCCGGCCCATGTGCCGCGCAATTTTTGGGAAGCCCTTCAGATGTACTGGTTTGTTCATCTGGGAACTATTACCGAGCTAAACGGCTGGGACGCCATGAGTCCCGGCCATCTGGACCAGCACCTATATCCTTTTTACGAAAAGGACCTGGCCACCGGCGCGCTGGACCGTGAGCGCGCCAAAGAACTGATCGAGTGCCTCTGGATTAAGTTTAACAACCACCCAGCGCCACCCAAGGTAGGGATCACTGCGCTGGAAAGCGGCACCTACAACGACTTTACGAACATCAATATCGGTGGCTTGAAAGCCAATGGTTCTGATGGTGTCAATGAAGTTTCTTATATCATGCTGGAAGCTGTCGATGAGCTGCATTTGCTGCAGCCCGGCAGCAATGTTCAAATCAGCCATAAAACCCCCAATCGGTTTTTAAAGGCGGCCGCCCGGGTGATTCGAAAAGGCTACGGTTATCCTTCAGTGTTCAATGCTGATGAAGTTATCATGGAGCAAATCCGGACCGGTAAAACCCTGGAGGATGCCCGCGAAGGGGGTTGTAGCGGGTGTATTGAAACCGGTGCTTTTGGCAAAGAGGCCTATATCCTAACCGGCTATTTGAACGTACCGAAAATCCTCGAACTGACATTAAACAATGGTACCGATCCGTTGAGCGGCCAAACGGTCGGGCCACAGACCGGCGATCCGAAAGCTTTTAAAGGTTTTGACGACCTTTATGACGCATTTGTCCAGCAGCTGGAGTACATTGTCGATCTCAAAATAAGGATCAATAACTACATCGAGCGAATGTATGCCCGATATGCGCCGGCGCCATTTCTTTCGGTGGTGATTGCAGATTGTATCGCCAATGGCAAAGATTATTACAACGGGGGTCCGCGATATAATACCAACTACATTCAATGCTGCGGCATCGGTACGGTCACCGATAGCCTCTCGGCCCTTAAGAAACACGTGTTTGAAACCAAAACCGTTCCCATGGTTGAGTTGCTGGCGGCGCTGCAGGACGACTTTTCAGGCCAGGAGGCCCTGCGCCTGAGGCTTTTGAATAAAACACCTTTTTTTGGAAATGATGACGATACAGCAGATGCGCTCATGCGGCGGGTGTATGCTGACCTTTTTGCAGTCATTGACGGCAAGCCCAATACCAAAGGCACAACCTATCATTTGAATATGCTGTCGACGACCTGCCATGTCTATTTCGGGAAAATGTTGGGCGCATCTGCCAACGGGCGCCTGGCCGGGCTGCCGATTTCAGATGGCACTTCTCCGTCGCATGGGGCGGATCGCAACGGACCGACTGCGGTGATCAAGTCACTGGCCAAGATGGATCAGGTGAAGTCGGGCGGGACCTTGTTAAATCAGAGGTTTTTACCCGATGTCCTCAAAGATGAAGACGGCATTGAAAAGTTCTGTCATCTGATCCGGACCTACTTTAATCTCAACGGGCACCACATCCAGTTTAATATCGTCGATTCCAACACTTTGCGCAAGGCGCAACAGGCACCGGGTGATTATCGCGACCTGCTGGTGCGGGTGGCCGGTTACAGCGACTATTTCGTGGATCTGGATGTGGATCATCAGGAGGAGATAATCGCTCGAACCCAGCACGACTCAATCTGATTGGCTAAAGGCGCAAGGCACAGGGCATAAGGCCAAATAAATGAGAAACCTCTTTCTTGTAATTCCCTTTTACTGCCTTGCGCCGCGAGCCGTGTACCCTGAGCCGAACTCATCTGATCTGATGCATCATATCTTCAGCGGTGGTGGTGATGTATTGAGCAAGTTTGCGGGGCCTGGGATTATGCGGGTCGCTCCAATCGTAGAAACCCTTTCCGCTGCTGGCACCGAACTCACCGTTTTTAACCATTCGCACCAGCATCAGTGGCGGATAAAAACGCGGATCATCGGATGCCTTAAACATCTTTATTCTGCTGATAGGCCTGGCCGATGCGCTGTAGGGCCGTCAGGTTGGCGAAAATGGCCACCAGCCATATGGCAAGCTTAAAGGCAACCGGATGGATCAAGGCGCCCAATCCTAAAAAAACAATTCGTTCCGGCCTTTGCATCAACCCTGATTGTGTTTCAAATCCAATACTTTCGGCCCGTGCCCGTGAATAACTGACCATAACCGAACCACACAGCGCCACAAAAACCACTATGGCCGTCATTCGTTCATTGCTTATGATAAAATAGGCCAGAATTCCCAGAAACATGACAAATTCAGAATAGCGGTCAATCGTAGAATCAAACAGTGCACCAAAACGGCTGGCCTTGTTCATGGCACGCGCCAAATTGCCATCGATGCAGTCACACAGGCCGCCTGCCAGGATAAGCAGACCGCCGATCCGCAGGCTGCCCTCAAACAAAGCCGCAGCTGCTACCATTGTAAAGACAAATCCGGCCAAGGTAAAAGCGTTGGGATGTATCCCCCAGCGGTTTAGCGTCTTGATTAACGGGGTCAACAGATCGAGGAATCTGTTTTGCAAATTTTGCGGAAGCAAGCGTGGTTGTGATGGCGCCATTTTTTTTATTTATCTAATGTCCAATCTGAAGATTTTGTTCCCAGCATGCGCATTGGTATGTGCCCAACCATCCGACTCTTAACATAATTAGAATCGCGAAGAA
>JASFGH010000150.1:0-8164 GCA_050123865.1 Desulfobacterales bacterium
TGGGCTCACCAGTAGCGCTGCTGTGTGTTCTTATCCTTTTAAAAATCGGTCTGGACATTTGGCTGCACGTCAAGTCATACCGATTGGCAAGTGAAAAGTGAAATGGGCAATTGCCCCAAACGAAAAAAGGAAAATCTAATGAACCGTAAGTGTCCGAACAAAGATCGCTGGGCTGGCTAAATTTATGTATGATGTTGCGATCATAGGCGGCGGCCCGGCCGGCGCCACCCTTGCCCGGCTTGTTGGCGATCGTTACAAAGTTTTGTTGGTTGAACATCGCCGGCTGGCAGGTCCATCTGAGGGTTTTTCGGCGCTCAAGTGCTGCGGCGGGCTGCTGGCGCCCGATGCCCAGATGATGCTGTCAAAACTGGGATTGGGTCTCCCCAAAAGTGTTTTAGAAGATCCGCAGCTGTTTGTGGTGAAATCCATCGACATCCCGCAAGGACTGGAGCGATATTATCAACGCCATTACATTAATATGAATCGCCAAAAATTTGATGCCTGGTTGCTCTCGCTGGTTCCTGCCACTGTTGATATTCGAACCGGCTGTCGACTTCAATCCTATGCTGCCGACGGTGATGGTTTCAAACTCACCCTGGCAGAGGGCAAAAAGCGGTTTGCCGAAAAAGCCAGATTCCTCATCGGCGCCGACGGCGCCAAATCAAAAGTCCGCGCGCAGTTTGCCGGCGGAAACGATTTCCCTGAAAGATACGTTGCCATACAGGAATGGGTTGAACGCAAAAATGATCGCCCCTATTTTACTTCCGTTTTTGATGCCAGCATCACCGATTATTATTGCTGGACGATTCCAAAAGGTAACTACCTATTGATTGGAGCAGCTCTGCCTTACAAACAAAAGGCTGCTGAAAAATTTGCGCTCTTAAAAGCAAAGCTGAAAGCCTTCGGCATGCAGTTTGGTAGAACCGTTTTCAGGGAAGGCACCCTGATTCTGAGGCCCCTGCGGCAAAATCAACTGTCTACAGGCGGCAATGGCATTGCCCTGCTGGGTGAAGCCGGCGGCTGGATCAGCCCCAGTTCTGCTGAAGGACTCAGCTATGCATTCAGAAGTGCTTTGATGCTGGCCGAAGCGTTGCAGCGCTCACCCGATGGCTTTGAAAGGCGATATGACCAGACGACTCGCCAACTGCGCAAAAATATTTTTTTGAAAAATGTGAAATCGCATTTCATCTTCAAACCGTTGCTGAGAAACATCATTATGCGCAGCGGGCTTCAAAGCATAACGCTGGGACGCCACTAATGCGCCAAACGTAAAAGGATCGTTAAATCCGACCGAATCACAAATATTGAAGCGCCATCTTCTCTTTTTCAAGTGGTGCTCGAATCCTTCAATCATGTTAGCGGCTACCCTTTTTATCTGTGCGGCCATCTCATTTTGGCTACACAAGAAAACTGCCCGCCCGCAACCATGGTTGACGAAAGAATAAGAGGAGGTACCATCAAATGTATTTACTGGTGAATGTTGTGGAGCGCTCCGAACAATTACCGCGAATTATGGAGCAATTTGCGAAAATCGGTATCACGGGCTCCACGGTTCTCGAAAGCACCGGTATGGGCCGAGTGTTAATGAAAACCCGGGCGACACTGCCGGTGATGCAGCAGATCAATAAGGTCACCACGGATCTGGAATCCTCAAACAAGACCGTTCTGACCGTGATCAAAGAAAAGAATCGGCTGCACGAGGCCATCAAAATTGTCAAATCCTTATGTGGCGATCTGAGTAAACCCGGTAAAGGGATATTGTTTGCGTTGCCGCTCGATATTGTTGAAGGCGTTTCGGAATTGAATTCATTAGCTGGCAATGGATAGGATTCAGATATTGGAATTTTTCAAACGCCGATAGGTTGTCACCATACGGATGATGAAACCCACCATCAGGGCTCCGCTGAACAGAATCATAAAATTGGATGCGAAAAAGGTAAAGATAAAGTAAGACGGATTGTCAAGATGGTAGGCCGAGATCAGCAGCTGGATGCCAAAAACCAGATAAAAGCCGGCGATGATAATCAGAACGACCTGGCGAATCCACCAGTACCGGCTGACCTGAGGCTGCTCCTCCCTGGGTTCATGTTCAGCGTCATCCATTGAATCCTACACTTTTCCGGCATAATCAGATGCATTCAATCCATGTGGGTGTTCGCTGATCAACGCACGTAAAAATCTGGAATTTATAGTAAATTTACTTATAAAATTGCCTTCCTTGTGTCAAGGGCGACCGCAAACTCCCGGGATATGCCCTTACCCGTACACGCCTTGTCCTGTTTGCCGGACAATCACTCAGAATCAGACCGCATTCCATCTGACGGATAACGACCGTCAGTATACGGTCACCTATTACAGTATTAACCGTTTGTTGGATTGTAAAGGTGGCTGCGGCGGTCCCATGTCGGCTATTGACCGCATAGCGCCCTTGGACCTGTTCGGCACCCCCGATGAATTAAGATATACTTGACTTGAATCTCATTTTGCATGATACCTGCGATGCCACCTGGCTATTTGTAACCAAAGTTGCCATTCCAGGACATGCATCCACTATGACACTGCGACCTTCCAGCGCGCCTCAAAGCCCGTCGCTTAACTGGCGCCCCTATCTGTTGCTGGCCATTGCGCCTCTGTGCTGGGCCGGTAACATCGTTTTAGCCCGTGGCGTCGTTGATCTCATTGCGCCCGTCGCGCTTGCCTTTTGGCGCTGGACGGTTGCATCCTTGCTGCTGTGGCCCTTTGCCTATTCACATGCCAGAAGCGACTGGCCGCTTTTCACCCGGCACTGGAAAATGATGGTTTTTCTGTCTCTGGTCGGCATTTCGGGCTTTAATACCCTGCTTTACATGGCTGTGCACACAACCACCGCCATAAATGGAGCGCTCATCCAAACCACCATGCCGGCTGTTATCATTTTGATCTCCCTGCTGGCCTTTAAAGAAAAAGTCAGCCGGCTGCAAAGCCTGGGTGTCGCCTTATGCGTATTGGGCGCCGGTCTGGTGGTACTGCGCGGTCGATTTTCAACCTTTTTGGATTTGTCCTTTGTCCAGGGGGATTTGCTCATGCTGGCGGCTGTTTTACTGTATGCCTGCTATTCAGCCTATTTACAGCGCAGGCCGTCGATTCATCCGCTCAGTTTTCTGCTTTATACCTTCGTCCTGGGTGCTTTGGGTCTGCTGCCATTGTACCTGTTGGAGTTGATGAACAGTCCGCCATTTGTGCTGAACATTGAAGTAGTGGCCAGTGTCCTGTATGTTGCTGCGTTTCCGTCAATTGTGGCCTTTTTTTGCTGGAATCGCGGCGTGGATCAAATCGGTGCCAATCGTGCCGGCCTGTTTATCAATTTTATTCCGGTGTTTGCCTCTATCATGGCCATTATTTGGCTGGGCGAATCCCTCAGGGCCTTTCATTTGATCGGGATGCTGCTTATATTTGCGGGTATGGTATTGTTCAACCGCTATAGCTTGCCAATCTGAGCGGTTTCACATTTGGACATTTTTGCAGGTGATATGATGGTCTCCAATTCAATTGAAGATTTGAATGCCTTTCTTCCGGTGCAATACGGCGCTTTATGACCGGCCGCAACGATTTTGATTCCCGTGATTGGAATTTTAGTTGTGGCGTTTGCCTGCAAATATGGCGGAAGGGTGGTTCGATATATCAGCCGCCTATTTGAGCAGAACAAGGCTTATCCAGGGGATATAGGTAATCAACGCTAGCGCGCCAAGCAGGATGGCAATAAACGGCAATGAGGCCCAATACAGCTTTAGCACCGGCCGTTCGAAACGGATGCTGGCGATAAACAGGTTGATGCCCAGTGGGGGAATCGAGGCGCCGATTTCCAGGTTGGCCAGAAAAATGATCCCCAAATGAATGGGGTCGATGCCATAGACCTTGGCAATGGGTGCCAGCAGGGGCACGACGACGACCAGGGCCGAAAAAATTCCCATGGTACAGCCCACCGCCAGCAGAAACAGGTTTAAGACGATTAAAAACAAGGTTTTACTCTGGATATGGGTCTTGAAAAAATCCAGCATTTGCATCGGTATCTCGGCATCGATGAGATAGTTGGTCAGGCCCATCGCAGCGCCGAGAATAATCAATACGGCACCCACCAAGACCATGCTTTTCTTCATAATTTCCGGCAGCGCCCTCCGGTTGACATCCCGATAGATGACAACTTCTACGAATAGAACGTAAACAGCGGTAATGGCGGCCGCCTCGCTAACCGCAAACTTGCCGCTGTAAATCCCTCCCAGAACCACGAGCGGCAACGGTAATTCCCACAGAGTCTCCCGCAGGGCGCTTAATACTTCAGATACCTGAAACCGGGTTTTGGGTACCTTGGCATGTACGGCCCGGCCGATGCCGAAAAACGACAGCAGCACCACCAGCAAAATTCCGGGCAGGATACCGGCAATGAACAGCTGATCAATTCTGATTCCGGCCACGATGGCATAGATGATCAGCGGCAGGCTGGGGGGGAAAAGTAATCCCAGGGTCCCCGAAGTTGTGAGCAGGCCCAGAGAAAAGGCTTCCGGATATCGGGTTCGTGTCATTGCCGGCAGCAGGATGCCGCCTAATGCGATGATGGTCAAACCGGTGGCACCGGTCAGGGCTGTAAAAATAGCGCACGAGATCAGGGCAATCACAGCGACTCCGCCGGGCAACCAGCCCAGGATCGCGTTTGACAGACGAATTAAGCGTTTGGGGGCGCCGCTTTCAGAAAGCAGAAAACCGGAGAACGTAAATAATGGGATGGCAACCAGCACCGGGGTGGTGGCCATCCGGTGCATTTCAATGATAATGGCCGACAGATCGATGCCGCCAGCATAAAACAGATAAAGGGCCAGGCCGCAGATGACAGCAAAAACAGGCACGCCGATCAGCATTAAAAGAATGGCGGCAAGGATGGCCAGCAAAATCATGACGGGTTTCCGTGTTTGGTGTGTTTTGCGGGATTGAAGATCATCAAAAGCTCAGCAAAAAAGCGCAGGGAAAACCGTAGCGTCATCATTGCAAAGGCAACCGGAATAATGATTTGCGGAATCCAGAGCGGAATCTGCAGAAAGGTCGTACCGCCCATTTGAGCCTCGTTTGATACAAATGTCCAACCGGCAAAGACCAGCAGGGCGCATACCAGAGCGGAGATTAAACTAGAAACCGCCTGGAGATAGCGATTGCCGTGGTCCGACAGCCATCTTGAAAATACTTCGATCGTAATATGTTTGCCCTCTCGGGTTGCCAGGCTGGCCCCGACAAATCCGACCCATAGCACCAGATATCGAACCAGAGGATCTCCCCACGCAATCCCGCTGCTAAATACATTGCGGAGTATGATCTGTATAAATGCCAGCAGAATCATCACACTCAAAATGACGGTTAGCGTGAATTTCTCAATCCGGCCAAGCGTGTCGTCCCATTTTTGCCAGTTGACCATTATTGGTTTTTCTGTCGATAGGTTTCTATGTTGGCTTTAACCTCATCCTGAATTTTTTGAGAAAAGGTCTGGCCTTCGAGCCGTTGGATGGCTTTGGCGGATACTTTTTTAAACTCTGCAACTTGGTCCGGTGTCGGGGTAATCATCTTGATACCCTGCTTGACCATCACCTGCATGGCTTCCTGGTTTTCCTTACGGATTGTTTGCTTGAGTCGATTCATTTGGCGCTGCCAGACATCCATAACGATTTTCTGGTGGGCGGGCGTAATTTTGTTAAAGATCTTTTTCTTTATGACCACCCCGCCAATGAGATAGATGAGTTTTACATCGGTGATGTAGCGGGTTTTGGTGAACCATTGCAGGGAAATCGCACCGCTCGGCGGCGCGTAAACGACATCCACCAGACCGGTTTGAAGGCCCACCAGAACATCTGGGACCGAAAGCGGAATGGCCGAAACACGAGCCTCTTCAAAAATCATGCGTGTTATAGGCGCATCTTCCCAGGTCCAGACTTTGACCTTTCTAAGATCTGCGAGTGTGGCTACCGGCTTGGTTGACATCAGACGCACAAAGCCGGCTTCCGACCAGCCCAGTAGGACATAATTGTTTTGGTCAAAACCCTGTCTAAAAAATATGTCCATTTGGGTCAGCACAAAATCAATTTCCGCGTGGGACTCAAAAAGAAATGGAATCTGGAACACATCCATTTCGTTGAATATAGCAGACAAACCCGCTGACGTCAGTGCAGCAGCGTGAATCTGCCCGATATGCATTTTACGCAGCATATCTTTTTCATCCCCGAGCACCCCTCCGGCATAAAACTTACAGCGCACCTGCCCGCCGGTTTTTTGCTGTATCTCGGCATTGATGGAATTAAACGTTTCAATCCACGAACTCCCTTCCGGCGCCAGAGTGGCCAGTTTAATAACAACCGGTTTGGCTGCTGCGGGCATCGTGGATACCATTATCATAGATGTGATGATACAGAGTCCGATAATTGTCATCGTGGCGGATCGTTTCATAGAGACGTCTCCTAAAAAAAATCGTCTGCCTGTGCGAGCAGTTCCTGTGCTTTATGGTGAGCCACCGTGTTGAGCAAAGTTAATTGCGCGACCTTATCGGCCGGGGTGCCCAGTACCCTTTGAAGGCTGGTCGTGAACAACTCTTTGTCAAACGTTTTGCGGGCGTAGTGGCTGGCAAAATAAACCCGGGTCATGAGAAAAACATCCTGGCTAAATGTCAGGGCCTTTTTGAAATGATAGAGTGCCTTGTTTAGATCACCGCCTGCCATTTGCGGCCGGGAGGCAAACAATATGCCCATAAACAGATGCGGGCCGCCGTAATAGAATTGTTCGTCTAGCTTTAACACCCGCTTTATGAGAGCCTCCACCCGGGGCAGTTCCGCCACTGCGGCGATGGAACCCAAATTGAGTCGGATCCAGCTCCCCCAGCAAGTCCCAGCCCAAAACATATAGGGAACATCATCTTTGCCCAGCCCGTTAACCGCTGTTTCAAATTCGTTAAACGGCCTGGAGACAGGGTCTTTTAATCCGCGAATTTCCAGAGCCCGCAGGCCATAATCTTTCGCTTTGGCAAATAGAACCCGGGCATAATCTTTGTCAGCATCTTCGATAAAGGCTGAAGCAAATGACGCATACGCCTGGGCCGCTGTGATCAACAGACGGGCATTTTTTGGAACGGCCTCAACCATGCCATCGATCAACATCAAATAGGCGGGCATCCCCTCCCTGATGACTCTTAAATCAGATTGTTTGTTGGCTGATTTTGAAATGTCTTCCAGAAGCGTTGCAGTCGAGCCGACTGTTATTTGTTTGTTTGAAACGCAGGCGGCTTGAACGGTGAGGATAGATAAGGATGCAAGGATTCCGATCCAATTCATTGCTAAGCGCATTGTCGATACCTCAACGGTTCAAAAGCTCAGGGTACATGATCTTATATTGTCAGAGCGCACCGCTTGTCAACTCACCGCGGCTCTTGCCATCAAGAGGCTATGGGGTCCATACCTGAATCTTGCATGAAAATTAATGCGAAGTAGACTATAGCTTCGCCCTGAAGTGCCTTGTATATGAAAGCCTCCAACTCGTGCAAAATTTAGGAAATAAGCGAGTCGGGAACGGTCCGGCTTCCAAAGATTTTCAGCCATATGCAAAATTCAAGCACTAAAAAAGGGCGGTCCAGTCTGACACTGAAATTACCACCCTTTTTATATTCGTTAATTGAAAAGTAAACGTCTGGTTCAGAATCGTACTTAGAATACGTACGCGGCACCGCCTGCGATTTGGGCAATCGACACGCCTACGTTGAGTTAGCCAGCAGACAAAGAAAGGCCAGCTATCTTTTCATACGATGGTGAATCAGAGACTTCTATTATTCGGCCGGAATATAAGGAATTTCTTCTCCCCACCATCCGCGGTCAGCTGACATTTGTGCATCTTCGGCAGTCGGATTTTGATATCCGCCCCAGCTAAACTTAACATGATCCCAGTCTTTAAACAAGCTATCGTGGGCTAAAAACTCATCACTGCATCCTGAAAGCAGTAACCCCATGATCAGTAAAACTATGAGCTTTTTCATTTTCTTTCCTCCTTTCTAAGATCTGCCCCCAATGCCCAGAAAATAGAATCGTCAACAACGTCAATATTAAGCATAATTTACTAAAAGACAACAAAAAAATGCACTGCAGAGAAAAAAAAGTATTTATAC
>JASFGH010000151.1:0-8132 GCA_050123865.1 Desulfobacterales bacterium
CAGTTTTGCCGTTTGCGGCCTCGCTTAGAACATAACCACCCCGGTGCAGACCCGCAGCGGATGTATACTGTGAATTGCGGTCTAAAGTGGGAAGATTTTGACGCGTCAGCGCCAGCGCCACCGGTCCGTCGCGGTGCTGAATGGCAGCCTGCCAGGCTTGCGCGGTTTCATTGGCATCGCAGGGCCGAATGAGCATCAAATTCGGCATGGCCCTTAAAGCCGCCAGCTGCTCAATCGGCTGGTGGGTGGGGCCGTCTTCACCTAGGCCGATGCTGTCATGGGTAAATACGTAGATGACCTGTTGCTCGGTAAGGGCTGCCAGGCGCATGGCGGGACGCATGTAATCAGAAAATATAAGAAAAGTGGCGCCATAAGGAATGAGGCCTCCATGAAGGGCCATGCCATTTAAAATGCCGCCCATCCCGTGTTCCCGCACGCCAAACCGCAGGTTGCGGCCGCTGTATATTTCGGCCTGGAAGTCGGTCTCATTGTCAATCAAAGTTTTAGTGGACGGCGCCAGGTCCGCCGAACCGCCGACGAGATTGGTGACTGTTGGCGCCACCGCATTGAGCACCCTGCCGGAGGCCACCCGGGTTGCCATTCCCTTTTTATCGGGATCAAATATCGGAAGAACTTTTTCCCATCCGTCCGGAAGCTGGCCGGCTAACCAGCGACGCAATTCCGCGGCGTCTTCTTTAAATTCGGTCTGATAAGTTTCAAACGCATTTTTCCAGCGGTTTTCCAGTTTCTGACCGACTTCGATGGCCCGCCGGAAATGCGTCAGGGCGTCATCGGGAATTAAAAAACTGGGCTGCTGTGGCCAGCCCAGATTTTCTTTAGTGCGCTGAAGCTCTTCAAGCCCCAGTGGCTCCCCATGCGCGCTGGCAGTATCCTGTTTGTTTGGGCTTCCATAACCGATGTGCGTTCTGACCGCGATCAAAGACGGCCGGCCGCTTTCATTCTGGGCTTCGATAATCGCCTGCTCCAGCGCCGCCAGATCGTTGCCGTCTGGAACATATTGAACATGCCAGTCATAAGATTCAAATCGCCCGATGCGGTTCTCCGTAAATGTAATATCGGTGTCGCCTTCGATGGAGATGTGGTTGTCATCGTAAAAATAGATCAGCTTGCCCAGACCCAAATGCCCGGCCAGTGAGGCGGCTTCATGCGAAATACCCTCCATTAAATCTCCATCACTGACAATGCCATAGGTAAAATGATCGATTATTTGATGACCGGGTTTGTTGAAGCGGGCCGCCAGATAACGTTCGGCCAGCGCCATACCGACGCCATTGGCAAACCCCTGGCCCAGCGGGCCGGTGGTTGTCTCTACCCCCGGCGTAACGCCATATTCGGGATGACCGGGTGTTTTACTGCCCCATTGACGAAAATTCTTTAGCTCATCCAGAGGCAGGTCATAACCGCTTAGATGCAACAGGCTATAGATTAGCATCGAGCCGTGCCCGGCTGAGAGCACAAAGCGGTCGCGGTTGGGCCATTTCGGATCTTTAGGATTGTGCCGTAAAAAGCGCGTCCAGAGAACATATGCCATGGCGGCTGCGCCCATGGGCATTCCGGGGTGCCCGGAATTGGCTTTTTGCACCCCATCGGCTGAAAGCATTCGAATCGTGTTGATACACAACTGGTCAAGTTCGCTCGACATTATCTTCCCTCTCTTCAATAATCGTATTCTTAAGATAGCCTGGATTTTGGTGGTATTAGGTGTTTAACAATATGATTTGAAATAAATTCGAAATCCGAATTTCGAAATCCGAAACAAACTTAAAATCCGAAATTCAAATGAGCAAAACGCGTGAAACATACAAACATCTGGTTTTTATGAGTTTTGATTTTAGGATTTTGGGAATTAGGATTTGTTTCGTATTTCGTGCTTCGATATTCGAGATTAATATACTCACAGGGTATAGCGAACACTTATCTTTCAAGGAAAATGCGGCTCAGCTTTCGAGAACCATTGTGTTTTAATTTTCTTCTTTTTTGATTTTTTTAATAATTTTGGGGATAAAAAACGAAAAAATAAACAACCCGATGGAGAAAAAGACCTTAAAAGAGATAAGCTCCCCCCAGTTGCCCGAAGCCCAGACCTCTTTCAGGGTTCCAATAAAAAATGTAAAAATAAAGGTACCGACGATGATGCCCAGGCCGGTTCCTGCAACGTAATCCCCAAAGCGTACCTTGGTCAAGCCCATCCCGAAATTCATGGCCGTAAACGGAAAGTACACCAGCCGTAAATACAGCACTGTAGCGAAACCGTTACGCTCGATGGCATCGTCATATTTTTTGAGTTTGTCGCCGATCAAAGACGCCGCAAATTCCCTTCCCAGCGTTCGTCCGATGATGAAAGACACGCTGGCTCCGATCATGGCCCCGATCCACACCCATGCAAATCCCCAGTAGGCGCCAAAAATGGCCGCTCCCAATGCGGTGAGCAGAGTGCCGGGAATAAACAGACAGATCCCGACAGCGTAAATAATGATGAAAATAATCGGCCCCCAAAAGCCGGTCATATTCAAATATTGGCCCAACATCTCGGGGGCCAGGTATTGCTTAATTGGTGTAAAGCGCACCATCAAAATGGCGCCAACAATAAATGCCACTAATATTAGCGCTTTTACAAGCGCTTTTTTGCGGTGGTTCACCGTTGATTGCATAACTTGCTCCATTTCGTGCACTCCTCGCATTTCAGTATCCGCTTCAGTTGTCAATGATTCACAATCCAATCCTTAATCAGGCTTCTGTTCAGGTACCTGCCAATGGCTACTGGCAGCTGGCTTCTGACATTCTATTTGGACGGATGACAGAAATCAGATAAGAAAAATAAAATATGAAGCGTCCTATCTGTCCTCTGTTTTCTGTCCTCTGACCTCTGAAACCATCTTATGTGAGCTTTTCGATTGCCTTAGGACCCTTACTGCCCGCTTCGTAAAAATGAAGCAATTCTGCCTGATCATCACAGATCTCACAGCGATCCAGGATCGGCGTCAGAAATTTCCAGCACAGTTCAACACCATCCTGGCGCCAGAACAGCATTTGATCTCCGAGCATGCAATCGATCAGCGCCCGCGCATAGGCATCCAGGACAGGTCCGCTGGAATTTTGTTTATAGTTAAAGTCCATCGTGACGGTGCGCAGGCAAACCGTGGCACCGGGATTTTTGGTTTGAAACGTCAGGGTAATTTTTTCTTCAGGGTAGATCTTTAGAATCAGCCGGTTGGCCGGAATGGTTTCGCCCAGTGTATGGCGAAACATCGAATGCGGTACACTTTTGAACTGGATGGCAATTTCGGTCAATTTTTGGTCCAGACGTTTGCCCGAGGTCAGATAAAACGGGACCCCCTGCCAGCGCCAGTTGTCCAGGTTGACTTTCATCAGGGCAAAGGTGGGGGTCAGGGAGTCGGACGCCACACCCGGCTCATCTCGATAGGCGTGCACTGCCTGACCATCAACGCTGCCGGCTGCATATTGTCCCAGCACCAGGTTTGCATCGAGGCGATCCACCTGGAACGGACGCAAGGCACGAAATACCTTGACCTTCTCGTCTCTGACTTGATCGGCCTCGAAACGGGATGGCGGCTCCATGGCGGTTAGTGCCAGCAATTGCATCATGTGATTCTGGAACATGTCTCTTAAAACCCCGGATTGTTCATAATAGCCGGCCCGATGCTCGACACCCAGCTCTTCAATGGCGGTAATGGCAACATACGCCACATAGCGCCGATTCCATATGGGCTCGAACAACGAGTTGGCAAAGCGCAGCATCAATATATTTTGTACCGTTTCTTTGGCCAGATAATGGTCGATCCTGAAAATCTGATGTTCCGTGAAATCGCGACTGAGGCTCTGATCCAGATCGACGGCCGTTTTCAGATTCGTGCCGAAGGGTTTTTCGACGACAATCCGCGACCAGCCGTTGCCGTTTTGATGCTCGTCCGCCAGGCCGACCTTGCCGATCAGATGGGCAGCCGATTTGTAAACCGATGGCGGCAGGGCCATATAAAAAATGCGGTTGCCGCGCGTATTAAACTGCTGATCCAGATCCCTTAATGCCTGGGCCATTTGCTTGAAAGATTCCAGATCTGCAAAATCGGCGCAGCGATAATGAAGTGTCCTGGCAAAATCGGGCCAGCGGGTTTCATCATAGACCCCGGCCTTTTTTAACGCCGCCTGCATGTTATCTTTGAATTCCGTTTCGGCAATATCGAGATGGCTGGCACCCACAATTAAAAATGGCTCCGGCAGGCCGGCATTCAGATACAGATTAAACAGCTGCGGCATCAGCTTGCGCGAGGTCAAATCACCGGTGGCCCCCATAATGATGATGGTGCAGGGGTCGCTGGGCTCGGGCATGACACATTCTTGCGGCGCCAATCCCAGATCCGGCGCGCGTACCGTTGCCATGGCGTCTTCGACAATATCTGGATCAATGGTTCTACTGTTCATTTTTCTGATCTCACTTTTCCTTTGAAACCACCGCATGTCCGCCAAACTCGCGGCGCAGGGCCGCCAGCACACGATCGGTGAATGGGTCCTGTTGACGGGAGCGAAAACGCCGCATCAGCGAAAGCGTGATGACTTCGGCAGGCACCCCGGTTTCCACGGCCTGCTGCACCGTCCAACGGCCTTCGCCGGAGTCCTGCACGTAACCGGTGATGTCGGTCAGTTCGGCACTTTTGTTAAAGGCATCTGCGGCCAGCTCCAGCAACCATGATCGAATGACACTGCCCTGGTTCCACAGGTGAGCGATTTTAGCGTAATCGAATGACTCGGCAAACTCGGAGGCATCCAGGATTTCAAAACCCTCTCCGTAGGCTTGCATGAGGCCATATTCGATTCCGTTATGGACCATCTTTACAAAATGACCTGCGCCGCTTTTGCCGCAATACAGATATCCGTCTTTGGGGGCCAGTGTCTTGAATATCGGCTCCAGATAATTGAAAACGGCTTCATCACCGCCCATCATCATGCAATAGCCGACCTCCAGGCCCCAGATCCCGCCGCTGACGCCGACATCCATATAACGAATACCGGCCGCCTGAAGCGCTTCGTAACGTCGTCGATCATCTTTGAAATAAGAGTTGCCGCCGTCAATGATAATATCTTGTGGGCCCAGCAATTCACTCAAGTGGCGAATGGTCTCCTCGACCGGCTTGCCGGCTGGCAGCATGATCCACACAATGCGGGGCGCTGAAAGCAGATCGACAACCTCCTGCAGCGATGCCGCCCCGTTGGCGCCTTCCTTGCTGATTTGTTGAACCGCCGCTTCGTTCAGATCATAGGCGACAACCTCATGGTTGCCCTGCATCAGCCGTCTGGCCATATTCATTCCCATTTTGCCCAGTCCAATCATTGCGAGTTTCATGCGTCTGTCTCCATTGTTGATTTTTGATCTGTTTACGCTCTGGTATAATTTTATCCTATGATTTGACCTCGCAGGCCCTGCCCTTTAGGTGAAAGAAAAATTTCAAACCTTTTTGAACTTTTTCTGAAAATATTTTCGGTGAAAAGAAATTACCGGCCACGCGTTTGTTGATTTCACTCATGGTCGGATAAGGGTGAACGGCCGCTGCCAGAGTTGCCAGCTTGACTTTGCCGTTTAAGACCGCCACCCACTCGGCCAGCAGGTCTCCGGCGTGAGGCCCTAAAATCTGAACGCCGATGGGTTTTTCCTTGGCGTCCAGGAGCATTTTAATTTTTCCAATTTTTTCGCCTTCGGCCACACTGCGATCATTGTTTTTAAATTCTTCGGTGTAGACTGTGTAGTCAATACCGGCTTCCCGGGCCATTTTCTCATTCATGCCGATGTTGCCCAGGGCGGGGTCAGTGAACGTGCACCAGGGCAAATACGTATAATCGGCCTTGCGGGGCAGGTGGAAAATGGCATTGCTGACCACAACACCTCCCTCATAGCCGGCGGCGTGGGTGAACTGAAAACCCCCGTTGACATCACCGACCGCATAGATGTGTTTGTGATTGGTTCGCATGCGATTGTCAACCTTGACGCCGCGCCGATCGTGTTCGACCTTGATGGTTTCAAGCCCAAGGCCCTCAACATTGGCGATGCGACCCAGGGCCACTAGCAGCGTTTCGGCTGTGAGGCTGACGACGCTGCCGTCATTGTGTTTGAGCGTCACCTGTCGCTCGTTTCCCAGGTCACTCACGGCTTCAATGGTGTGGTTTACATAAAATTTTACACCCTCGGATTGGAGCGTCTCCATCACGGTGTGAGCCATTTCTTGATCATCAAATGGCAGGATTTGCGGTGCCATGTCCACCACCGTAACCTCGGTGCCGAAGCGCCTGAAGCTCTGTGCCATCTCGACACCGATGGGTCCGGCACCCAGCACGATCATCGATTGGGGCAATGTATCGAGGTAAAAAATTTCTTTGTTGGTCAAATAGGGTGTCTGATCGAGCCCCTTAATAGGCGGGATGATGGCCGAAGATCCGGTGGCGATCACCCAGGTTTTGGCCGAATAAGTTTTAGCGTTCAGCCGAATCGTGTGTTCATCCGTAAAATTCGGATGGCCGAATTCCACCCGGACACCCAGGCCGCAAAACCGCTCGACCGAGTCGTGGTGCTGGATGGAGCGGATCACCGATCGCACCCGTTCTGAAACGTTCTGAAATTCAAGGGGCGGCACCTCTACTTTGGGCAAGCCGTATTTTTCGGTATTTTTCATCAAATGGTATACATGGGCACTTTTGATGAGGGTTTTGCTCGGCACACAGCCGAAATGCAGGCAGTCACCGCCCAGTTCCTTTTCTTTTTCAACCAGAAGCGTTTTAGCACCCAGCTGGGCCGCTCCGGCCGCCACGGTCAGACCACCGGCTCCGCCGCCGATGATCCCGATATCGTAATCATAGTTTGGCATTACATCCTCTCGATCTGTCACTTGTAAAATTGCACTTTCGAAGTGACGTGTAAGCATGCAGAAACTTAACACCTTAACCCCTGACATCATTCAGCGACCAATCATAGTGCAAGTATTTGATCTTGATGCGGTCCTTGATGCGGTTTAATTTTTCTTTAAAATCATCTTCTGCATACTGCAGGTAAAATCCCAGGGCATCTTCGTTAAAATCTTCTGAAAACCATTTAAAGATGCGGCTGATGTACAGGGTGTTGCCTTCCAATCGGTAGCTGTCGGCGTCATTCACAAAGGAGCGGGTTGAATCATCCAGTTGCAGATCCAGGGTTTGGGCCAGATAGGGTTCCGGTCTGAGCGGCGGGCAGCTGGCAGCCGAGCAATTAATGGCAAAATGGACGCGCGGGTCCTTATATCGTGGTCGCAGAATATTATGCTCCAGGTGATCCAGCGTAATGATTTTGCCGTTGACGCGCACCCAGTCTTTTTGCCACGGGCTTTGCAAAATCGTGCCGAAATCCTTGATGGACTTGACGCCCGGGTAACCGCTTAATATCAATTTTATGGTCCAGGCATTATAGGCATTGATATAATAGGAATACTGTTCGTTGCGGGGCAGCATTTCCGGATCCGTATTTTCAAGCACTTCTAAATACTGATCCACCCGCTCTTCTTCCTTCTTAAAACCGGAGTAATCCACGCCGTCTGGTGTAATATATTTGCCGAGCAGGTCGGCCCATATTTCATGATTGACCGTCGCAGCCCGGCTCTGTGTTGTTGGCCCATGCGCTCCGATTAAAAGGAACAAGGTCAATATTAATGCAAGCCCCAAATAGCGCTGATTCAATTTGATGATCCTTTCCGATCAGTAATATCCGGGTGAGTGCCCGATTCGCTATCGAGCTTTCCCTTGAAGGTTTGCTCTTGGTCGAATGACAGTCTTGAAACTTACAAAATACAATAAGGGTCGAACCTGCTTAGTCAAGAAAGCGTCGGACACCGCAAAGGCCATCCGGTTTTATGGTAATAACTACCCCTTAAGCACATTGATTTCATTTGAAAAAGTCTTATGTTTGATCAACTTAAAGCATTACAGAAATTATAAAAACCGATCTGATATCGAAAGGAGTTTGAAATGGAGGAACGTAGCGCAGCTGTTACGCTGCATGGCAACCCGCTAACTTTGATGGGCACGGTTCTCAATGTGGGGGATGCGGTTCCCGACATCGAGGTTCTGGATAACGA
>JASFGH010000152.1:0-8104 GCA_050123865.1 Desulfobacterales bacterium
CGGTCCAAAACATCAATGCCGGTGTACAACATCTTAAAAACCTGTACGACCTGTATGACCGCTCCGAGGCAAACGATCGTTTGCTGATTGCGCTGGCAGCCTACAATACCGGTCAGGGGCATATTTATGATGCCCGCAACCTTGCCAAAAAAAAGGGACTCGATCCCAATAAATGGGAGTCCCTTGCCCAGACCCTGCCCCTGTTGCAATATCGGAAATATTATAAGCGCTCCAAGTACGGCTTTTGCCGCGGTTCAGAACCGGTGCGCTACATTAAGCAAATCTTGATTTACTATGATGTGCTCAAGCGCCAGGGATTCGAATACAAAACAGCCGAAGCTTAGGGTCCAAAATCAGCATCTCTGGGTTTAATGAGGGAAGTCGCAAGAATCAAGAAGGCAGTTTAGTAAATAGGAGTGTTGGAGTAATGTAAAAAATAAAATCTGAATCTTATTTCAATAAGGTGTTCAAAAAAGCGCGGCACAAAACCGATTCAAAAACGGAGTATACACGTTAGTATTCGAGTATTTTGAATCGGTTTTTAACAAAGCCATTGGGCGTTAGATGCATTTTTGAGATGGGTTCTAATACATTGCTTTGACGCCCACAAATGGGTTGGTTTGCCGCTCATGCCCGATGGTGGTTTCCGGCCCGTGCCCGGTATAAACCCGGACATGATCATCCAGCGTAAATAATTTGTTCTGGATACTAGATTTCAGGGTTTCAAAGTCTCCGCCCGGAAAATCGGTGCGCCCGATGGACCCGGCAAACAGGGTATCCCCGACAAAGACATTTCCATCAGAAAAAAGAGAAACACCTCCCGGCGTATGCCCCGGGGTATGAAGCACATCGAGGGTCAGATTGCCGACAGGGATCGTATCGCCGTCATCAATGTTGCGGTCAGGGGGTGGTGAATCTTCTGCGGAAAGGCCCCAGTTTGCCGCACTGGCAGCTATGTTTGCCAGCATGGGTGCATCCATGGCATGGATTAAGATCGGCGCGTTTGTGGCCGCATGGACGTTTTTATTGGCACTGACATGATCAAAATGACCATGGGTGTTAATGATATGGGTGACATTCAGGCTCGCATCCGCCACGGTCTGCAGAATTCGTTCTGCTTCATCGCCCGGATCGATAATGGCTGCATGCAGTGTTTCCTCGCATCCAACAATAAAGCAATTGGCCATAATGGGTCCTACGGGTAAGGTTTTAATGATCATCTACTCAGTCTCCAGCTTCTTTGATTTTAGATTGTGAATTACGGATTGCGTATTTTATTCAGAGTTATTTTCCTCCGTACTAATCGGCACTTCTCTTTTTTCGATGGCGATGCGAATACGGTCGACGATTCCGTTAATGAAGGCTCCGGATTCTTCGGTACCAAATTTTTTGGCAACATCAATGGCTTCATTGATGGATACCTTGGGGGGTATATCGGAGCAAAACAGCATTTCAAAGACCGCTAGCCGCATCACATTGCGATCCACACAGGACATACGGTGCATTTTCCAATTTTTGGAATATCTTTCTATGAGGATATCGATCTGCGGTTGGGCTGCTAAAACGCCGTTTACCAATTGCAAAAAAAACGGCCGCACCTTTTGGGGCAGGTTAAAATTCTCACAGAAACGTTCCAGCATTTCTGGGGACCCGTTCTGTTGGGTATCCATATAAAAAAGTGCCTGCATGGCCAACTCTCGGGCTTGGCGACGGGTCCCCATAATGAAATCTAGCCCACGACCTCAAGCAAGTTGGCCATTTCAACGGCTGCCATTGCGGCACTCCAGCCCTTATTGCCGGCTTTGCTGCCGGCGCGCTCAATGGCCTGCTCGATAGTATCGGTGGTGACGACGCCAAAAATAATCGGCACTCCAGATTCAAGGCTGACCTGGGCAATGCCTTTGGACACCTCAGCACTGACATAATCAAAATGGGGGGTTGCGCCCCGGATGACAGCACCCAGACAGATGATGGCGCTGACCTTTTTTTGGGTTGCCATTTTTTTGGCGACCAACGGAATCTCAAAAGCACCGGGAACTTTAACAATCTGGATATCGTTGTCTTTGGCTCCCGACCGCACCAGGGCATCCAGAGCACCACTCAGGAGTTTGTCGGTAATAAAATCGTTAAAGCGGCTGACAACCAGAGCAAACTTTTTGCCTTCTGCATTTAAGTGAGCTTCAAGAGTCTTGGCCATAAAAGCTCCTTTCAATTAACTCGTATTATGTCTCTCAGGTTATTTATAAAATACGGCCTTATTTTGGTGCCAGGTTACAACCTACAATAGGTTCCGGGTGTCAGGTTTCAGGGTCGACTAGACGGGCTGACACCTGACACCCGCAACCTGAAACCATTAATTTTATTTAGTTTTACTGCGCTGAATAATAGCACACGCCTATTATAACAATTATATGGGGAACAACACCGGTGTTACGGTGCAGCATCCACATTCAACAGATGGCCCATTTTTAACTTCTTACATTCCAGGTAACATTTATTGTATTCATTCGGTGGCACTTCTATGGGAACCTGCTCTACAATCTTGAGCCCGTAACCGTCCAATCCAACCATTTTTTTGGGGTTGTTGGTCATGAGCCTCATTTGGCGCACTCCCAGATCAACCAGAATTTGAGCCCCGATACCGTAATTGCGCATGTCGGGTTGAAAGCCGAGTTTTTCGTTGGCCTCAACCGTATCCAGCCCTTCGTCCTGGAGGGCATACGCCTTCAGCTTATTGACCAGGCCGATACCACGGCCCTCCTGCCGAATATACAAAAGAACACCGCAATTTTCCTCTTCAATCATCTTCATGGCCCGGTGCAGTTGAGGTCCGCAATCGCATCGCAAGGAACCGAAGATATCACCGGTCAGGCATTCGGAATGCACTCTCACCAGAGCCGGCTTTATAGGATCAATCTCGCCTTTGACCATGGCAATGTGCAACAGTTTATCAATGTCGTTTTCATACACGATTGCTTTAAATTCACCTCCCACCAACGTCGGGATGACTGTTTCTGCCGATCGCCGCACAAAGGATTCGGTCCGCATGCGGTATTCAATCAAATCCTCGATGGTACAGATACCGACCCCGTGCTTTTCGCTAAACTCTTCCAGCGCCGGCATGCGTGCCATTGTGCCGTCCTCATCCATGATCTCACAAATCACACCCGCTGAATTCAATCCGGCCAGACGGGCAAGGTCGACCGAGCCTTCTGTTTGCCCGGCCCGCACGATAACGCCGCCGGCTTTGGCTCTTAGCGGAAAGATATGGCCCGGTCGCACCAGGTCCCGCGGCTGGCAATCATCGGCAACGGCTGTTATAATGGTGGTTGCACGGTCATGGGCCGATATGCCGGTACTCACCCCGCAGCGCGCTTCAATTGAAACGGTAAAGCCGGTTCCGAAAGCAGACTGATTGTTGTCAACCATCGGCGGCAAATCAAGTGCATCGCATTTTTCAGAGGTCATTGCCAGACAGATCAGACCCCGTCCATATTTGGCCATAAAGTTGATGGCTTCCGGCGTCACCTTTTCGGCCGCCATGCACAGGTCGCCCTCATTTTCACGATCTTCATCATCGACCAGGATGACCATCTTGCCATCTTTGATATCTCGAATGGCCGCTTCTATTGTTAGATGTGGCATATGTTAATGATCTCCTAAAAGTTATTCTGTGTACGATAAAAATCCCGATTTGGCTAATAATTGCATATCAATTCCGGAAGGCGCAGCCGTCGGTTCGCCATCCTGAACTGCCTTTCCCCGGGTAAATCGTTCGACATATTTGCCGATCATATCGGTTTCAATGTTAACCGCATCCCCCTTTTGTTTCATTCCGATGGTTGTTGTGCTGGCGGTCTGCGGGATAATGCTCACCGTAAAACCGGTGGTATTACAGGTGTTGATGGTTAAACTGATTCCATCTACGGCAACCGAGCCTTTACGAATGATGTAACGTGTGAGCGTTTCCGGCACGGCGATTGTCATCAGAATAGCGTTTCCGCGTTTCTCATGCTGCTGAATGAGGCCGATACCGTCAACATGTCCTGAGACCAGGTGCCCATCGATGCGATCGGACAACCGCATGGCGCGTTCAAGATTTAAGCGGTCGCCGCGCCTGGCTTTATCAAATGTGGACGTTGCCAGCGTCTCAGGGGACAGGTCCACTTCAAATTGTTTTGCACGTATTTTGACAACCGTCAGACAGGCACCGTTGACCGCTATACTGTCACCCGGTTTGCTTTGATCAAGCACAAAATCCGCATCAATGTTGAGGCGCTTGCCTTTACCGGCAGGGCGTATGGCGCTTATTGTCCCCAGACCTTCAATTATTCCGGTAAACATCTAGATGTCCGTTGTCTTCTGCTGGTTGTCGTTGCTCAATCCACTTTGTCCTTAAACGGGTAACTATTTGGTCCATTACGTATTAGAAACATTACCAATATAATGATTATCTTGCAACTTACAACTGACCGCGGGCAACTAGCGGATATAACCTTCTATCATCACATCTTCGGCAAAGCGCTGAACACGAATATGCCTTAGTTGAATGCTGTCTTTCATCAGGGCCGGACCCGAGCCCCGGCAAATGGGCACGCCGTCATCGCCACCCAGGATCTTTGGTGCATAAAAAAAGAAGACTTTATCGACGATTCCACTCTTTAATGCTGAAGCCAAAACAGTGCTACCGCCTTCAATCAGAAGGCTGGTGATGCCCTCCGAGGCTAGCCGAACCATCAGCGACGACAGATCAATGCGACCCTTTTTAAGCGGTTGTTCAATAATCCGCACCCCATCTCGGTGCAGCTGTTTCCTTTTTGCTTTGGCAGCTTTTTGGCCGGCGATCAAAATGGTATCCGCATCAGAGTCCAACGCCAATATTCCGGCATCCGGTGAAATGGACAGGTGCGTATCAAGGACGATTCGAACCGGATCGACACCTTTTCTGTCCTCCAGACGCGTAGTCAAACGCGGATTGTCAGCCCGTACCGTGCCGATCCCTACCAAAATGGCATCAACCGCATGCCGCAGCCGATGCACAAATCGGCGAGCCTTTTCTCCGGTCACCCACCGGGAATCACCGGTGCGGGTGGCAATGCGCCCATCCAGGGTGGCAGCGCATTTTGCAATCACAAACGGGCAGCCGGTGCGGACATATTTAACAAAGGCCTCGTTGAGCCCGGCCGCCTGTTTCTCGCAAACACCCGACAGCACTTCGATGCCCTTCTGCCGCAAAAACGCGGCGCCGCCCCCGGCCTTGGTATGCGGATCGGCTATTGCCATGATGACTCGGCGAATGCCTGCCTGTAAAATTTTGCGGGTGCAGGGAGGCGTCCGCCCGGTATGGTTGCAGGGCTCTAAATTGACGTACAGGGTGGCACCCCTGGCTTTGATGCCGGCATCCTCAATGGCTGCGACCTCAGCGTGGGCATGCCCGGCCGCGCGATGGTACCCGCGGCCGACCACTTCACCATTTTTAACGATCACCGCGCCGACCATAGGGTTCGGTGAAGTATAGCCTTGTCCCTTTTTGGCAAGGTTTAAGGCCATTCGCATAAAATATTCATGATCCATTCGTCTTTGATGTCAGAGGACAGAACTAGAATGTGGTGTTAATATACTAAAACCCAAATCGGACCGAATCTCTGTTCTCTGTCTTCTGTCATCTGACCTCTGTCCTCTGTCTTCTGTCATCTGACCTCTGTCTTCTGTTATAAATCAATCCTGTTTACTGAGCAGGGTTTTGAGTTCGGAAACAAAGTCATTAACGTCCTTAAATTCGCGATATACCGAGGCAAAACGAACGTATGCAACATCGTCCAGATCATGCAGCATGGTCATGATTTTTTCTCCGAGAAAAGAGGCCGGTATTTCTTTTTCACCTGTTTCTCTGAGATCACGTTCAAGATCATCGATGAATTCTTCGATCACATTTACGCTGATATTTCGCTTCTGACATGCTTTTTTGAGCCCGGCGCGCACTTTATCCCGGTTAAACAGCTCACGCCGGCCGTCTTTCTTGATAATCATAATCGGGATTTCTTCGATGTGCTCGTAGGTTGTAAACCGGCGGGAGCATACAATGCATTCTCGGCGCCGGCGGATCACGCTGGCATCTTTGCTCAACCTTGAATCGATAACTTTGTTGTCGATTTCGCCACAATATGGACACTTCATGGTTCTCCCCCCTGCTGTTTGGTGTCTATATGGATCAATTCTATTTTGGCTTCCCGTATCATGTCCTGCGACAATTCATCCGCATAACCCGAGCGGTAATAAATCTTGCGAATACCCGCATTAATGATCATCTTTGCACATATCGAACAGGGCAAATTGGTACAGAATACACTTGCGCCTTTTAAGGATACACCATGGTAAGCTGCCTGAATAATTGCATTTTGCTCAGCATGAATTCCGCGGCATAATTCATGCATTTTACCGGATTCAATACCTAATTGTTCACGCAAACAGCCCACTTCTTCACAATGGCGAACACCGGTGGGTGCCCCATTATAGCCGGTTGAAAGGATTCGTTTATCTTTTACGATAATGGCGCCTACAGATCGTCGAAGGCAGGTGGAGCGCTTGGCGACGAGCATCGCTATGTCCATAAAGTAATTTTCCCAGGAAGGTCGCTGATTATCGGCTGCCATAAAATTATGCCATCTCCTTGTTCGCAAATGGCAAGGCTCAGCATGCCTTGCCATTTAAATTTTAGCTCGCCGCAGCCCTCAGGGGATTCAATTGGGCTCGTGCAATATTCAGGGATCAATCGGTGTATTTTTTCAAAATCAGTGTGGCGTTGGTCCCACCAAAACCGAATGAATTGGTCATGGCCACATTAACTTTGGTTTTACGCACAGTATTGGGCACATAGTCCAGGTCACATTCATCTGCCGGGTTTTCGTAATTGATGGTCGGTGGAACCACATCGCGATTAACACTCAGGGCACTAAACACGGTTTCAATACCACCGGCGCCGCCCAGCAGGTGCCCGGTCATTGATTTGGTGGAGCTAATCGCCAGCTTGTAGGCATGGTCTTTAAATACGGCTTTGACCGCTCGGCTTTCGTATAGATCGTTAAGCTCGGTGGATGTTCCATGCGCATTAATGTAGTCCACCTGGTCAGGGGCCAGGCCGGCGTCATCCAATGCCGCCTGCATGCAGCGCACCGCCCCGTCTCCATCCGGGCTGGGTGATGTAATGTGGTAACCATCTCCGGTCAGCCCAAAGCCTGCCATCTCGGCATAAATAGGAGCACCCCTTTCGAGCGCATGATCCAAAGCTTCCAATATTAATATGCCACAGCCCTCACCAATGACAAAACCATCACGATCACGATCGAAGGGTCGCGAGGCTTTTTCAGGCTCATCGTTGCGTGTCGACAAAGCTTTCATGGCGTTAAAACCGGCCACCGCGGTCTTGGACACAACCGCCTCGGTCCCGCCGGTAATCATGGCATCGGCCATGCCGTTTTGAACCATTTTGAATGAATCGCCGACCGCATGGGCCCCGGCGGCACAGGCCGTGGCCAAGGATAAATTTGGACCTTTGGCACCAAAAAGAATCGAAATCATACCCGGGGCCATGTTGCCGATCATCATCGGTATAAAAAACGGACTCACGCGCCTGGGGCCCTTGGTGGCAACGTTGAGAATCGTCTCTTCCATAATGCCAAGACCGCCCAGACCGCAGCCGGTGACAACCCCGATGCGATCGGCATTTGAGCTGTTTATCTCCAGACGTGCATCTTCCAGCGCCATGCGCGTTGCCGCCATCGCATAAGAAATGAACAACTCGTTACGCTTGGCCTCTTTTTTGGGCATAAAATCTTCTGCCTTAAAATCTTTGACTTCACCGGCGATTCGTGTCAGATAGGCTGATGCATCAAATCGAGTAATCTCGGTGATACCCGATTTTCCGGCGCAAAGCGCCGACCAGCTGTCCTCGACGCCGATTCCCAGAGGTGTAACCAACCCCATTCCTGTAACGACAACCTGCCTTTGCAATAGACCTCCTTTATGGCTTGAACGGGCGCATGCAATCGCCCGCGTCTAAATGAAAAATTGATCTGGCCGCGCCGCCGGCCATCCGCTACCGGTA
>JASFGH010000153.1:0-8099 GCA_050123865.1 Desulfobacterales bacterium
CGGTTGCCATAAACACTCAGGTGCATCGTCGCTTCAACAGATGGCGTCAGGTGACCCTCAATTAATTTCATATGCACATCTACCACGCAGATGTCATCTAATGACATCTCCCGGTAAGGGCGACGCGAGGGTGTTATCGCCATCATATTTTGATCATTTAGTTTGACTGAAATGTTGCCACCGCTACCCCTGAAGCAGCCGAAATATCCGTGTTCGGATAGCCAGCGGGCGCATTTGATAATGGCCTGTTTATCTTTATCAAATTGACCCATTGCGTACTCCGATCTGTGCGCTTTTTGACATTCAATACCACACGTAATGATCATTGATAAATGGTTTTTCTTGACCGCAAAGCTCAACCTGCGATAATGCGCTAAAAAAGAATTGACGCATTGCACTTTGCCATAGCTTTAAGATAAGTACATTTGTAATATTATTAAACTGGTTTTAAAATCCATAGATCTTGCTTGAGGGTAAGGCGCGGGCAGGCTTAAAAGCGGAGCGCACACGGTAGTACGTGAGCATTTTAAGACTGTTCGCAACACAGCCATCGGGCAAGAGATTTAGGTTTTAAAATCAGTTTAGGGAGGAGATAAAAATGCCGGATATGGATGAAATTAAAGAGGCCAAGCAGTATTATACTGATCAGCCGCAGCAAACAGAAGGATTCTTTCTAAAGGGCTCCAACGCACTGGATTGGGGAATGAAAAACAGACTGGCCCGGATATTCAACCCTGAATCCGGCCGCACAGTTATGCTGGCCATCGATCATGGATACTTTCAGGGGCCGACGACAGGCCTTGAGCGTGTTGACGTCAATATTCTTCCGATTGTACCTTACGCAGACACCTTGATGCTCACCCGGGGCATCCTCAGAAGCATTGTCCCGCCGGCCACCCAAAAACCAATCGTGCTGAGGGTATCGGGTGGAACCAGCATCTTAAAAGAGTTATCCAACGAAGAGATTGCAGTGGATATCGAGGAATCCATCCGTCTAAACGTTTGTGCAATGGCTGTTCAGGTATTTATCGGTGGTGAATATGAACGACAATCCATTATCAACATGACCAAAATGGTAGATATCGGCACCCGCTATGGCATTCCCACGCTTGCGGTAACCGCCGTCGGCAAGGATATGGCCCGCGACGCACGCTATTTTAGGCTGGCCACCCGCATTTGCGCCGAATTGGGCGCGCATTACATCAAAACCTATTATGTCGAAAAAGATTTTGAAACCGTCTGTGCGTCGTGCCCGGTTCCCATTGTAATGGCCGGTGGAACAAAAATACCGGAACTGGATGCACTGACCATGGCCTATAACGCGGTACAGCAGGGGGCCAGCGGTGTTGACATGGGCCGCAATATTTTTCAATCCGATTCTCCGATTGCAATGCTGCAGGCGGTTGCGGCAGTGGTTCACCAGAATGAAAAGCCGGACAAAGCCCTGGATCTTTATCAAACACTTAAAAATCAGTCATGAAAGTATCGGTCTGGTACAACAACGAAGATATTCGAATCGAAGAGGTGCCCCGGCCAAAACCCGGCAACAAAGAGATGCTGATAAAAGTGATCTCATGCGGAATCTGCGGCAGCGATATCGTTGAATGGTACCGACTGCCCCGTGCACCTCTGGTTCAGGGCCATGAAATCGGCGCCGAGGTGGTTGAAGTCGGGCGCTCGGTATTAACCTATAGGCCGGGAGACCGAGTTTTTATAGCACCCAAAGTGCCGTGTATGCAGTGCACCTACTGTCACAGCGGCCAGTATCCGCTGTGCGCCAACGTTAATGAGAGGCTGCCCGGCGGTTTTGCAGAGTATGTTGTGGTGCCGGAAGCGCTGGTCGAAAACGGAACCTATCGCCTACCGGATCGCATATCGTATGATCAAAGTACCTTTATTGAGCCACTGGCCTGTGTGGTCAGAGCGCAGCAACTTGCCGGCGTGAGCGAAAGTCAGACGGTCTTGGTGATGGGCAGCGGGATGTCCGGGCTGCTGCATATCAAACTGGCCAAAACCAAGCGCTGTCGCGTGATTGCAACGGATATCAATCCCAAAAAGCTGGAGGTCGCCAGCAGCATGGGGGCGGATATCACTTTGCATGCCGCTGAGGATGTTCCCGGGCAGGTGGTCGCCGAAAATACCCGCAAGGCGGATGTGGTATTCCTGTGCACCTCCGCTATGACCGCCGTTGACCAGGCCTGGAATTGCGTGGATAAAGGCGGTGTGATCGTCTTTTTCGCCGTACCCCATCCCGATAAAAAAGTGACAATACCGATCAACCAATTTTGGACTCGGGAAACCCGAATCATCACTTCCTATTATTGCGGTCCCCCCGATATCGAGATGGCCATGGACCTGATCGAAACCCGGGCAATTAAAGTTGACGATTTGATTACCCGGCAGCTTCCATTGCAGAATATCGCCGATGGTTTCCGGATGGTCATGGAGGGCCGGGAGACCTTGAAAGTCATTATTAAGCCCCATCATTGATTTTGGATTTTAGATTTTGGATTGCGGATTGGGTAACCCGCAAAATTTCGTTTTTGCTGTCTCAGAAAACGGGGGTCCCGTTTGCAACGATCAAGTTTAGGGTGAAAGGGATATGCAAATGCGTTTAAAACAATATGAGGGTCGCCTGTTTGAAATTAAATAATGAAAACCAGCGTTAAGCCGCAGGCATTTTATTAAATTAAGGCATACAACACTGAGCGGTTGCGGTTTAAGGCCGCTCATCATGGGGTCTAGCCGCTATCAGTCGATTGCTGAACCCCGCACGGTCAGACCGGTAAAACTGGAATCCCATCCGGCAATTCCAACATCTGAAGGTGGGGTACACGCCGCTTCGCTGATACATTCGGGCGCTGTCAGAATGAAGGCCCCTGAAGCCCAATGTCGCGACACGCATCAGCAAAATCTTTTTTACCGATAAATTGATGCAGGTGCTGGTTGAACTTATGAAGTAATTTCGGCGTCTTTCCACCCCGGGTATGGTTGCGAATAAAATTTTTGAGCCTGTTTTGCTGACTGGACATCAAATCAATGAATTGAACACCATAAATGTACTGAAAGGACCCGACCCCATCCTGTGTGAGGTTACGGTGGGGCAAAAGAAGCTGGTAAGGCAATTGATCCATGTAATAACGACAATCATGTGTTAAGATCTCCAGGCGCGAAACATCGCTTAATCCGTCAGCATTCAAGTTTATTCCGTTAACACCGATTCCCATCCCACCCAGGCTGATATTAGCGATCGGGATCAGCTTATCGGGCTTGGATTTAAAGATAGCAAATGCTCTGCTTCGCACATTGAAGCGCTGATTTTTTCGTTTTTCGATTACCATTTTGGATCGACCGTTAGAAGTTGTTCACAAATGCCTTTAATTTTAGAAAATAATACTACAATGTGGCATGTCAATGACTTTTAAGAAACTATTCTTTGAATCGTCAATGCACTGCATCCGTTATAGAAAGCGTAAAATGCTTTTCGGGTGGGCGCGTTTGAGACGATCGTAGATGCGACAGAGTGGATAGAATACCAGTAAAACAGCCAGGGTCGCCAGGCCAGTCTCGACCAGCCCCCCGGCCCGATGCAATTTCAGCGCCCAGGCGACAACCGCAAGCAGATGAACATGCAGGATGTAAAAGAAAAGCGGCGTGCGGCCAAATACCTGCAAGGGATTGGCCGCAGATGGTTTGCGCTTCCGATACCCGGCAAACAGAACGGCTAACATCAGAAACATAAGGCCCAATTCAAGAGCCGCAAAAGAAAGACTGGGCGGGTATTTGCTTACATGTAGCCACTGCACGATGGAATTATCATAGCGGTACAACAGCATGTTGCCGTATTGGTTAAAGCCGCGAACGATTAAAAACACGATCAAAGAGAAGATCCCTGCCAACGTAACAAAACGCATCGGTTTAACATTATTATTCTGCAGCATATATACACCGCATACCCAGCCGAGTATCATATACGCCATCCAGGGCAACAACGGATAAAGCACATATACACCTTGTGCAACCGGCCCACCGGTTACAAGAAAGGTGCCCATCAGTCCCGGTCTTTGAGCTACACCAGCCCAAACGGCTAGTGCTTCCCCAAAAACTAGAATGCCCAAACCAATGGGGAGCAGGCTGCGCATTCCAAATCTGCGGAGCGGGATCATCAAACAAAAACTGCCACCGATGGCGTACAATACCTGCAAAACGATTCCTTCACCAAAACCAAAGCTCATCCACAAAGGATCCAGTAACAAGATAAAAAAGCCGCGTAACAATAGACTGATGTCAATGCTGCGTTGCGGTTCACCACGGGCCAACCGTCTGGCCACACTCAATGCCAGCACAAAGCCGGCCAGAAACAAGAAAGTGGGCGCACACAGATGCGTCACCCAGCGGACGAAAAACTGAACTGCCGGGATTTCAGCGCCTGCAGGGTACCACGTAAAAGAATCTCTGGCATAGCGTCCGGCGTTAAAAGCATGGGACGCATGGTCCAGGGCCATGAGCACCATGACAATACCGCGCATGGCATCAATGGCTGGCAAGCGAGCTATCGTCTCGCCTTTTGGCGGAGGATTCGGAGAAATGGCCATTACATTTTGTTAGAAATATAACCGCAACTGCGCAGGTAGCTGCGGATTTCTCGTTGAATTGTTTTTTGAATTTCATCGTCCAGCGAAACCACCTTGACACCCGGATAGCGGCTGACAACCTCCCTTCGGTTATATAACGTGTCGACCGAAAGGCTATCCGGTACGAATTTTCCGCCCTGCACGTCAAATTGGAACTTTACCCGAACAGGAATTCCCACGCTTTCAAAACCCATGTCCAAAATATGATAAAAAACCTTTTTTTCAACGACCCAAACCATAGTACAGGCATTTCTTTCTGGTATTGGTTTTGTTGGTGGTGTATTGTGCGCCCCTTAAAGCAAAAAGAAATATTGGGGGGTTAACAGGCGCAGGCATTTTTCAGTTATTATTTAAAATTAGGTCTGCATAGCCGTCTGTAAAGGATAAGGTATACCAGAAGTGAATTTGCATCGGGAATTATATTTGGCATGATAATGGCAAGTAAATTATTTGCCCTCAGAGGCGCCATTGGGGTTCAATTTGGCTTTTTGCAATGCAAAATATTAATATTTTAACTATTCTTATTATTATTAGTATGTTGTAAAACTTCTCGAAAAGCAAAAAATTATGGAGATTTGCAAAAAAAGACTAAAGTATGTAAAGTTTTTACCGATAATATAATTAAATCGTAATTAATTTGACACGCAGAAGTTAGTGAATTAGAATTATTGTAAATAATGACGGTTGTGCGGTCAGAAAGATTGGCAACCGATTAACGTTTGAGGAGACCGCCATAAAATGGAAATTACCCCAAAAGACCCTGTTAACATTGAAGCTTATGTGAATCAGGTTCAGGATAAGGATAAAGTAGACGCCGCAGCCGAACAAAAGGAACAGCAGCAAGCCAAGGCAGATACCGTAGCACTTTCAAGTGCAGCTAAAGATATCCAGGAGGCACAGAAGCAATTGGAAGCGATACCGGATGTCCGGGAGGACAAAGTCGCTCAGCTTAAGGAACAAATCGAAAACGGGACCTACGAGATTGATGCCGATAAAATAGCGGATAAAATGCTCAAAGATGCATTGTTAAACGATTTAAGTTAAGTTGCTGCTTGCCGGAGCGGCAAGTTCTCAATGAAACAACAAAGGCGATTGCAGGCCGATCCTGCATCGCCTTTTTTTTTGATGCGCTTTACAACTTCAAGTGTAAGAATTTGAAAATGATATAAAAAAGCGTATTTCTAAGATGATATTCTCAGGGCTCGATGCAATTCATACAGAATGCGTATAATCCGGCCGGATCCTCTGCCAGCAACAGATGACCGACTTCGCTATCGACAACCGTGTCGTATATTTTTTGCACCGGATGGGCGCTCGGCTGCAAGACGTTAAAAATTGCCTTGATTAATCGATTGAGCCTTTTGATTAACTGCTCCCTTGTTGTTAAGGGTTGCGCGATATACGTAATTTCATAATCTTTTAAACCCGCCTGCTCAGCCGCTGCATGGATGGTGTCCTGCAAATTGCCGAGCTGATCGACCAGTCCCAGTTCCTTCGCGGTGGTGCCGGCCCAGACCCGTCCCTGGGCAATTTTTTCGACCGCCTCCGGTTCCATATCGCGGCCTTGGGCCACCCGCTGGATGAATCGCTGATAGCCCCGTTCGATCATCTGATTCATTGACTGGGCAATCAGGTCATTGAGCGGACGGCTGGGATCAAATGCATCGGAGAGTTTGGTTGTGCCGACACCATCACTGGTAATGCCAAGGGATTTCAGACTTTTTTCAAAAGTCGGAAAGGCCCCGAATATCCCGATCGAGCCGGTTATCGTGGTCGATGTGGCCCAGATTTGATCGGCCTGGGCAGCAATCCAGTATCCGCCCGAAGCCGCCACAGATCCCATGGAAACGAAAACAGGCTTACCGCTGTCGCGAGTCAGCTCAATTTCCCTGCTGATGACCTCAGATGCGGTCGCGCTGCCACCACCACTATCAATCCGCACGACCACCGCTTTTACCTGGTCGTCGTTACGCGCACGCATGAGAAGATCCGCGATGGTGTCGCCGCCGATTCTCCCGGTCGGCTGCTCGCCATCCAGAATGATACCGCTGGCGACAATGATGCCGACTTTATCCTTTTTCAGGCGATTCGGCATCAGATTGGGTCTAATGCGGTTTAAATATTCGTCGAAAGCAATCTGCTTAAAAGTTAAACCGTCTTTATCACGACCGACGATTTCGATCAGTTCCTGGCGCATTTGATCACGGGTTATGAGTTCATCCACCAGACCAAAATTTAATGCCGTTACGGCAGCGTCACCATCGGCTTTTGCCAGGTAGGCCGGAAAATTATTGATATACTCATCGAGGCGCTGCGAATCCAGTGCCCGTTGTTCGGAAACAACGTATTTATAATCGCCCCAGAGGGCATCAAGCCAGGCCAGGTTGGCCTCTTTGGCATCATCAGACATACTATCACGCAAAAAAGGCTCCAGGGCCGATTTATAGGTGCCGACCCGAAATGCATGGAATTGGATTTTGAGTTTTTCAAGGGCTGTTTTGTAATACTTTCGATAGAGGCCAAAGCCCTGCAGCAGAATGGTGCCCATCGGGCTCAGATAAAGCCTGTCGGCGTGGGCAGCCAGCAGGTATTGTTGTTGATCGAAAGAATCACCAAAAACGATTATTTGCTTACCCCCACTTTTAAAACGCTCAAGCGCAGACCCGATATCCTGAAGCTTGCTGATACCCGCTCTGACCATTTTTCTGAGGTCCAGTACCATCACTTGTATGCGGTCATCATCTTTTGCATAGTCGATCACGTCGATGATGTCCTTTAATAGCATCTCTTTTTGAGCGGCATCACCAAATATGACGCTGGACATTATCGTTTCGGTTTTTTGTTCAACGATATTACCTTCGGGAGTTAAGATCAGAGCAGCTTTATCGGGCACATCTTCCTTACTGTCAAAAAATATGATGGAAATAAAAAAGATAATCAGTAAAAGAAACAGCAGATTGCCGACAAAGCGGCGTGTAACCGTAACGCTGTTCCAAAATGCGCTTAAAAATCGGCGAAATTTACCCGGGGGTTTTTTCATTCCTCTTTGTCCTCAGATAGGCGTTGCACAACAGGGATCAGCACGAACAATGGATATCATCGTCATAACCACAAAGTCACAAAGGAGTTCTATTGGATAAATCGTTTTTCTTCGTGCTTTTTTTGTGGATAGGCCACATCTTTATAATATAAATCAATTTGATGGTATTGCATACCCCGTAACTGAATTTTGTATAAAAAAAATAGGGCGACTCGAAAGTCGCCCTATTGTCAAGGGTTATTTAATGCATGGCAACCAATGCATCCGATCCCATTAATGAACCGTTATCTGTTTCGGTTTTTGTTCCTCGGGTTTTGGGATTTCAACCTTCAAAACGCCATCTTGAAAATCGGCCTTGATCTGATCCGAATCCACATCAGCCGGCAGATTGAAAGCGCGCTGGAATCTTCCGGTTGCTCTCTCAC
>JASFGH010000154.1:0-8094 GCA_050123865.1 Desulfobacterales bacterium
AAGGCGCCTGGGGATTATCAAAAAATAACCGAATGCCGGAACGATTTGGTCGAATCACAGGCGATTTTATATGGATACGCGACGCAGATCAGAAAGTCAAGTATTATAAATAGTTAGGACAATTATCGCCATGTAGTTTTCTACATTTCGACATATTAATTTAAATAGCAAAAAGCAGGGGCGGCCCAGTGGCCGCCCCGGAAGCATTTAAGGTATATTAGATGATACACGCATATTATTAGCGCAGGTCTTTGATCCAGGATGAATTTTTAAACCATCGGTCATTTATCTTGCGCAATTGTCCACTGCCATCCAGCATTTTCATATAGTTGTTCAGCCAGTTGATTAACAGTGTGTCTTCTTTGACTGCAATCCCCAGGGGCTCAAAGGTCAGGCGCGACTGTCCGGCAACGAGGCCTTTTTCCTGATAACGGAAGGCCGTAAAGGCGCAGAAAGGATAATCAGCAATAAGCACATCAATTTTATCGTCAAATAAAAATCCCAGGGCTTCATCATAAGACTTGGCACTCACCAGCTTTGCCTGGGGAGCGGTACCCTCAACAAATGCCTGACTGGTTGACGCTTTGAGGGCGGCGATCTTGAATTTCGGATCATTTAAACTGTCTGCGGCCTGCAGGGTGGCAATGGTCTGTGTTTTGGTCAACATTCCTTTGCCGGAAACGTAATAAGGGCCGATGAAGGCCACTTTCAAATTACGCCTCGGCGTCATGGTCATGCTCGACAAAATCAGATCCACTTTATCGGCATGCAGGGCCGGAAGCAGTTCCGCAAAGGACATGGTTTTAAAACGGACTTTTACCCCCATACTGTCTGCAATTAGCCTGGCGATATCGGCATCCAGACCGATAATTTTACCATCCTTGGTTGTTGCGCTCAGGGGGGGTTGCGAGCCGGTGGTGCCGACAACCAGCTCACCATTTTTCAGAATGCGGTCCATGATATCGCCTGCCGGTGCGCTGGCAACAAACAACAGTACCAGCATGGATACGAGCGCTGCTATGAAGATCGTCTTTCGCATGGATGTTCTCCTCTCGTTAAAATTTAATAGGCAAAATGGGTCGTGTCAAAGTGGGTCAAATAAGCAAAAACTAATCTTCTAAATTAAAACCGCTCAGATAATCTTCAAGCCCCTGGCGGGATTCCTTTGATAATTCGGTACAGTCCCGAGCAGCTTGGACCCCTTCTGCCAGGCGGGTGCTAAAAACAAGACAGGTGGGCTGTCCGCATTCCCGGCAGTTGGTTTTCGGCAGCCATCTGAGGATCTCAAGGATGCCGGGCCGTGGCAATCCTTCAAAGGTCGGTTCAATCCCGTTACGTGCCTCCCAGATGGGTATTCAGGTAGGGCAGTACAGCCGAGATATCCTGATCCAGCTTGGCGATGCAGTGCAGCGATTCAAAATCCGGATTTTGCTCTGGCCTGAATATGACCTTTTTATAGCTCCTCAAATAATCGATTGCCTTTCTCCTGGTCGAGGTTGAGTGGTTTCAAATCAACCTAACATCATCGGTCCTCGAATAGCAAATCGTTAATTGCATTGCACCACCGGCAGGTAGCAGGTCGCTTTTCTCTTCTTGACATGTATGCAAAGCCCGGAAGATCGCAACTGCCGGAAACAAGCCGCACATCGATTTTACCGCCTAAAAACCTTCACCATAACAAAGATCACATGATATTAAGCAGTCGGGATTCCAAAACGTGCACTCCTGTTAAGGGAATGTCATGAACCAAGCAAAAACAACCCTGTTTTTCTGAAAGAAAGACAGGGTTGTGTGTTCTTGCAGCCCAAAGGGTTGAGCGACCTGAAAATGGTACAAGAAGGCACGCATGGAGCCATTGACTCTTGATATCGTGTTTAAGCTTCTGGGAACCCAGAACATACCGGGTTCCCCCAGAGAGCTCGAAATCCTGTCCATCCGGATTACCGAACTGGTCCATTTAAATGGTGAACAGTGGATACGCGATAACCGGCAAAAGCTGATCGACGAGTGGTACTATATTGTGCGCCAGGGCATTATCCATTGAAATCATTGTTTTAACGCTTAAATTAGTAAAATCGATAACCACCGCAGGTGGATTTTTTTTTTGAGAACTGAGTATCCAAGAATAATGGGTGGAACAACTGTGACAATGAAGCCCACAAGGAGGTTAAGATGACATCTCTGTTTGAACCCTCAGAAATAAACGGCATGAAACTGCAAAATCGATTTGTGCGCTCGGCAACCTGGGAGGGCCTGGCTGCCGAAGATGGCAGCTGCACGCCTCAACTGGTCGACCTGATGGAAACACTGGCCGCCGGCGGTGTCGGATTGATTATCAGCAGCCACGCCTATGTCCAGAAAGTCGGCCAGGCCGGCACCGGTCAACTGGGCATCCACAACGACGACATGATCCCGGGACTCAAACAGATGACCGCTGCCGTCCACAACCAGGAGGGCACCATCGTCTGCCAGCTGGCCCACTCCGGTTTTTTTGGAAACGAAAAACTATCCGGGCAGACTCCCATCGCACCTTCTGCAGTAGACGGCATCGCCGAAGGCATGCGCAAGGAAATGACAACTGACGATATCCAGCGAGTGATATCCGCATTTGCAATGGCCGCCCACAGAGCCAAAGTCGCCGGCTTTGACGGTGTTCAAATCCATGGCGCCCACGGTTATCTGCTCAGTGAGTTTATTTCGCCCCTGTTCAATCAGCGTACCGATGAATACGGCGGCTCCATCGAAAACCGCGCCAGACTGCCGTTGGCTGTACTGCAGGCCATTCGCGATGCCGTTGGTGTTGATTATCCGGTTTTAATCAAACTCAATTGCAAAGATTTTGACGACAATGGGCTACAGCCGGATGAATTCGTACAGGTCGGTAAAATGCTGGCGGATGCCGGCATCGATGCCATTGAAGTCAGCGGTGGCCTTCCAATCAGCCCTAAAATGCGCCCCAGCCAGTTGGGGATTAATAAGGAAGAAAAAGAGGCTTATTTTCAGGAAGAAGCCAGAGCGCTCCGGAAAGAAACGGACGTCACGCTCATTCTGGTGGGCGGTAACCGCTCCTATCATGTGGCTGAAGGCTTGGTGGCCGAGGGCGTGGCAGATTACATTTCCATGAGCCGGCCATTGATCCGTGAACCGCATTTAATCAACCGCTGGAAGGCCGGCGATCTGACCAAAGCTGCCTGCGTATCGGACAATATGTGCTTTCAGCCGGCCATCAAAGGCGAGGGCATCTACTGCGTCACCGAAGAACGCGAACAAGCCAAAAAATAAGGGTTCAGGGTTCAAAGATTCAGAGGTTAAAGAGTATTGGAAAGCGACCAGAATCTGCGACTCTGAACCTCGGAAATCCTGACACCTGAACACTGACACCTGACACCTTTGAGATGCTGACACGTGACACCTGAAACCTACCTTTATACATATGGCGCTCTGCTGCAGATAATCCTTGTGGCCAATAGAATAAGACGAAAACGATAAAAATGAAGACGGTGACGGCGGCGATATTAGAGAAAGACGGCAAGATCCTGATTGCTCGGCGCAAGGCCGATGACCGCCAGGCGGGCAAATGGGAGTTTCCCGGCGGCACCCTGGAGTCAGACGAGACACCGCAGGAGTGCCTGCAACGGGAGATGCAGGAGGAATTCGGCATTAGCGTTACAGTCGGTCAATTCTTTGGTGAAAGCGTCTACCAGTACCATCACGGTGCCATCAGGTTGATCGCCTATCGCACAAGCTGGGCATCCGGCAGGATCACTTTAAATGATCATGCCGATTACAGGTGGGTATCCCCGGGGCAGTTATCTGAATACGATTTTGCGCCGGCAGATATTCCTTTTGTGAAACAATTGCAGCGCAAGCAGAAGTAGGATTGACCCGGCGGATTAATTCGATTCTTTTAAATTCAGCCGGTGGGCGCCGCAGAAAACGTATAATCCCTCGTCGTCGACCAACGTTGCCAGGGTCATGTTGAGTTGAGTGGCCAGGTCGACGGCCAGCGCTGTCGGTCGCGATAAGGCAAAGATGGCCGGAATGCGGGCCCGTGCTGCTTTTTGAACCAGCTCATAGCTGATGCGGGAAGATAAAGTGGCCAGCGCGGCGCTCTCGAGCTTCTTTTCCAGCAGCGCTTTACCGATGGCCTTGTCAAGGGCGTTGTGCCGCCCGACATCTTCAGCCACCGATAACAACTCATAATGTGCATTGTAAAGAACAGCGGCATGCGACGCTTTTGTCTGGCGGCGCAGGGACTGCTGGGCCGTAAGATTCTCAAGGCAGGCGCAGGCCTTTGAACTGTCCAACAACGGATCATCCGGGACGGGTTTAATAATCTGATATAGCTCTTCAACCAATTCTTTCCCGCAGATACCGCAACTGGTCTGACTGATAAAGCCCCTCCGGTCCAATGTCCTGGAAACTTTTTTCCTTCTGGCAGGGGTTAATGTCACCGCAATAACATTGGTATCTTCGCCATCACAGAAAGCAATCGAGGTGACGTCATCCAGGGTGTCGATGATGCCTTCCCCCAGACAAAATCCGGCGGCATGCGCCGTTTCTTCCCCCGGCGTGCGCATGATCACCGAGTAAGGTTTACCCTCCAGGCGGATTGAAAGCGGCTCTTCGCCGACCAGACGCTGTCCCCGGGTTTTGTCGGACCCCTGGCCCCAGAAGATGATTTTATGATTTTCAGAATCGTTCACCTTAATTTTTCATACACGCTTCAGGTTATAGCTTAAGATATACGCTGGCTATCAATTTTCAAGCGTAACAAATTACGATCATCAAAGCAGCTGAATGTCGTCCCTGTTCAGCAGGCGATGCATTTTGCCTGCAAATTGCTTGCTGAAGAAGGATTCCAGTGAGCGGCTGATGGCAGCGATCTTGCCGGCATCGATGCCGGTCTCGATCCCCATCTGGGAAAGCATCCACACCAGATCTTCGGTGGCGATATTGCCTGAGGCGCCTTTGATAAAGGGACAGCCACCCATGCCGCCAAAGGTCGTATCGAAATGATTCACCCCCAGCGATAAGGCCGCCAGCACATTGGCAAGGCCTTTGCCCTCGGTATCATGCAGGTGCAATATGACCGGGACACCGCTGGCCAGCTCGACCACCCGGGCACATATCTGCTGGATTGAATGTGGGTTGGCCATCCCGGTGGAGTCCGCCAGCACGATTTCATCGATGCCCAGGTCAAGCTGCTCTTTAACGATATCAAAGACGGCTTCACCATCGATGCCCCCCTCGAACCGGCACCCGAAGACACATTGCAGCCCGCCACTGACGGCCAGCCCGCGCGCCTTGCCGATTTTGATCATGTCCGCAAACTGCCGCCGGGCTTCAACCAGCGAAACATTTGCGTTTTTACGACTGTGAGTATCGCTGGCGGAAATCGATGCTGAAACGTGCTTCAAACCGGCATCCGTCGCGCGCTGGATGCCTCTGGCGTTGAGCACCAGGGCGCTATAAATAACGCCCGGCTGCTCTTTCAAAGCGGCACACAGCTTGTCGGCATCGGCCATCTGTGGAATCAAACTGGGGTTTACGAACGAGGTAACCTGAATGCGCCTGACACCGGCATCAATCAGGATGTCAATGAGCTCCAACTTTTTGGACGTCGGCAAAGGGATCTTTTCGCTCTGCAAGCCATCGCGCAGCCCCTGCTCTTCAATAAACACCCTGGAAGGATATTGTGTCATCGCTTTCATATTTTATCGTCTTCGTCGTATTCTACTCGTCGCGAAAAATATCTTCAGCCGGAGCAATAGGAGTCAGGTTTCGGGAGTCAGTATTCAGAAGACAGAGGACAGATTGAAACTATGAAAGGTAAAGAGGCATTTCTGCCCTCTGTTCGCTGGCACTTGAAACCGAATAACCGTTATAGCTTTTAGGCCCCTTGGGATCAACCTCTTTTGCTTTTTTCCGCCACTATGGCCACTCAATCGGGGGTTTTGACCAATCTTTCATTTTGCGTTAGAATTATAGTTTGTGAGCCAATGGGCCGCTTATCGATTGCCTGGCACCATCGGCTGTATGGATTTGAAAGATGGACAAACTGAACAAGCATAAAAAAGTCTGGATCATAACACTTTGCTTTTACGGGATCCTGCTTCTGTCTCTCAGCATTGCGCCAGTGGTATGGGCCGAGCAGACCAAGGAGGAAAAAGAGAGGCAGCGGATGCTCAATCTGGAAGCGGCCAATGCCCTCTGGCGGTTCAAACGCGCCCTGGAAAAGGAAGGATTTTACACCGGTCGCGTTAGGTTGAATGTCTGGCGCGCGGCGGCCATGGATGCCGGTAAATTTGACCCCCAGAAATACGAGGAATTCAAGCAGCAACTGTATCAAAAATCGGTCAACGACTCTTTAAAATGTTTTGAATTTTATATCGAGCAAAACAGCCCGCATGATGCCAAAATGTGCCTGCAGACCTGGAAGGTGCACGCTCAAGAGATTGACCAGTTTGACGAGGAGACCTACAACGAGCTTGTCCAGCAGCTGGAGGATTTAAAAAATAAACCATCCCCATCACCACCCGAATAATATTTCAGCCTGTACGGTTAAATTTGACAAGGCCAGCTAAGTTTTAGTAATTTATCTCCTGCCAGCAACGCCCATGCCTTCTTTCTAATAGAGTTTATATCTAACCGGTCAGGAGCGTTATCCATGCCAAACAGAATAGCCGGTTTCATCTCTGTTGTTTTATCCCTTGCCCTTTTAACAGCCCTGCTGTCATGTGCCTCCGATAATGCGCCGTTGCAGATTGAAAACAGTCTGCCGTTGTTATCGGCATCAACAAATATGAAAAATGGCCCGGGCTGGAATTTGCGGTGGCTGATGCCAATGCGGTCTCAAATGATTCGCGACAGACGCAGACCCCGCTGTTCGGCCGGCTCGAAGGCGAAGGTGAATTTCTCTTTTTTGTCGATCCCAACCGCTAACGAAAATCAGGTTTAAAATTATTTAACGGCTATCCAGGCCAACACGGCATCGGTAAGTTCGGCTGTGCCGGCATGCCCACCTATATCCGGTGTCAGCACATGTCCTTTGGCGGTGACGGCTTCGATGGCTGTCATCAAATCTGAAGCAGCCTTTTTCTGATCAAAAAATTCCAGCATCATCACCACCGACCACAACATGGCGATGGGGTTGGCGATCCCCTTGCCGGCAATGTCCGGCGCCGAGCCATGCACCGGCTCAAACATGGAGGGGTGGGCTCGTTCCGGGTTAAGGTTGGCCGAGGGTGCGATTCCAATACCGCCAGCCACGGCCGGGCCCAGATCCGACAGGATATCGCCGAAAAGGTTGCTGGCCACGACCACATCAAACCAGTCCGGATGCTGAACGAAATGGGCGCTTAAAATATCGATATGATATTGATCGGGGCTGACATCCGGAAATTCTTCGGCAATTGCCTTAAAGCGCTCGTCCCAGAATGGCATGGTGTGAATAATGCCGTTTGATTTCGTGGCCGAGGTCAGATGTTTCTTCGGCCGGGATTGGGCCAGCTCAAAGGCATAGCGCAGGACTCGATCCACTCCCCGGCGCGTAAAGATCGATTCCTGGATGACGATTTCGCGTTGGGTGCCCTCGAAAAGCCGCCCGCCGATTTGCGAATATTCGCCTTCGTTATTTTCCCGGACGATGTAAAAATCAATATCTTCAGCCGAGCGATAGGCCAATGGCGAGCGGATACCGGGCAGCAGGCGCACCGGGCGCAGATTGACATACTGCTCAAACTCACGGCGGATGGGGATCAACAAGCCCCACAAGGACACGTGATCCGGCACATCGGGATCCCCCACTGCCCCCAGCAAAATGGCGTCAAAAGCGCTCAATTGTTCCAGGCCGTCCTCAGGCATCATGACCCCGTGTTTCAGGAAGTACGCGCAGCCAAAAGGAAAGGTGTCGGTTTTGACCTCAAAGCCATGCTGGGTAGCAAGGGCCTCCAAAACCCGCACGCCTTCCGGAACCACCTCACGGCCGATACCATCTCCCGGAATCAGCGCAATGTTTAATTGTTTTTTTAAATCCTTTTCTCGCATCTCGAGATTTCTCACCTCCATCATTTATTTATAAAAGAAACCATC
>JASFGH010000155.1:0-8092 GCA_050123865.1 Desulfobacterales bacterium
AAGGGTGTGCAAAGCAATGCCTTGCCTTCTTCTTCCGGGGTCGGGATTTTGTCAAAAATGGTCTGAGCTTCGAACATACCGTAAAAATCACCCACACCGGCGTGGTCGCGACCGATGATCATTCGGGAGCACCCATAGTTTTGCCGGAAAGTGGCGTGCAGCAGGCCTTCTCTGGGGCCGGCGTAGCGCATGTCCAGCGGATAGCCGCCCTGGACGACTTTATCTTCGACGAAATAATTCTTAACCAGGGCATCGATGCATTTAACGCGGACTTCGGCGGGAATGTCACCCGGTTTCAGATTGCCGACCAGAGAGTGGATATAAACACCATCGCAAACTTCAACGGCAATCTTGCACAGATATTCGTGGGAACGATGCATGGGGTTTCGCAGTTGCAGGGCGGCCACTTCGCTCCAACCGCGTTCTTCAAACATTTTACGGGATTCTTCCGGACGCATATAGACGCCGGTATACTTTGTGGGATATTCGGCTTCAGTGAGCACCTTGACCGGTCCGGCCAGGTTGATATCTTTTTGCTCCATAACCATCTGAACTCCCGGATGATCGTCTTTGGCGATCTTCCAGAACTCCTCAGCCGTGGCGGTACCTTCGCCCATGTAAACTTTCTCGCATTCGTATTTTTTGTCGGCCTCGGTCATTTCGAATTTCTCGGTGACCTTCATCGTGGCCATGATTTCATCGCCTTCGGGGTCGTAGAGGGCAATCTCCTCACCTTCGCTAATGCTGTCCGCATCTTCTTTTGTGGCCGATAAGGTCACCGGAATGGGCCAGAACGTTCCATCGGCCATCAAAAAATTATCGCATACTCCTTTCCAATCCGCTTTGGTCATAAAACCGGTCAACGGGCTGAATCCGCCGATACCCATCATGATCAAGTCGCCTTTTTCACGCGGTGAAATCGAAATCTTTTTGAGGCCCTCAGCCTTTTTCTTTTCGGCTTCCAGCTCTGCGCCTTCGAGCAGGCAGCAGGTTAGTCCTTTTCCGCCATGAGGTGGAATTAATTTAGCCATTTGTTTTCATCTCCTTTCAGTCTGATTTTTTCGCTATATAGTGGTTGTCAAAAAAACGCTCCGATGGCGGGACGTTTTTTTACGACAACATGTATGCCGCCATCCTATTTGCGGAACATTATGATGACAAGCGCTTAAGATCGCAGGTCTCGATTAACGATCACTAATTTTTTATATAAAAGGATATTGATTAATAGGGATGGCCGCTTTTGTCAAGCGGAATTCCGCCCTTAAAGTAAAGAATTTACGATAAATTGGACCGCTTCATTCAATACCATACCGACGGTGAAACCTAAAAAAAACCCGGCGACTTAAGCCGGGTTTTTTAGAAGGTAAACAAACCACCCAAGATTAAAATCACCAAAGCCAGTATAATCAAGACAGCCATAATGACCTTTTGATGGTTTTTTGCGGCCGTTTTTTTGGGGGTTTTTGGTGGTGGCGCGTGCATCTTGTCAGCCCGCTGTTTTTTGGATGGGGGAGACGGCGGATCAGGCGCTGAAGGCGGTGTTCGGAAGAAACTGGGCGGTGGCGGTTCAGCCGGCGGTATGATTTGCGGCCGATTTTCTGGGGCTCTGGGCTGCGGCGCGATGGTTCGATCCTCAAACTGATTGGCCACGGGTGATGTTTTTTCAGAGACGGGGCCGGGATCCTGTGGTTCAGCGTCGACCGGTGGTGGCGGTGACTCCGGTGGTATGGTTAAAAAGGCCTCGTCGAGTGGCCGGGGCTCGGCAACGATTTCAGCCCCGCAATGGGGGCAAAAACGATATCGGAGCTCTTCGACTTCCGGCAACTGCTGTTTGCATTGGGGGCAAGACAGTCTCATCTACTATATCGCTTTCAAATACAAAGTTGGAATTCCTATATAGTTTCTCAGTTTCGAGCAATGGGTTTCAGGTGTCAGTGTTCAGCACCTGACCTTAAGCAGTTTCAGCCCCATCAATGCTGACACCCGAAACCTAACACCTGAACCGCCAATGGCGGAACTCATGAAGGCTGACACCTGACACCTGAACACGGACACCTTATTATGGTCTCGTTGAATTAAGCCCCACAAAAGTGCCGCCGTTTTTGTGGCACAAAATGCGCATCAGCGTCGCAAAGCGTTCCCCCGTATTGCCTCGCATCTGCGTCTTCGTCATGACCACCGGAAAACCGACAGCATGTATCCGAACGCGCCGGGAGCCGTCCTTTGTGCGCTTGTTGATGCGATCCACAGCATCGACAACCGGTTGAATCCGCGGGCCGCTGAATTCATCGCCAAAAACATACAGGCTGATTTTTTTATCGGTCGCATAAAAGGTTCGGATGGCGGCTGTGATGCCTTCCACGGGGCTGGAATTGCTGAAGGCCTGCCATGAGCTGAGCCGTGAAATGATGGCCCGCCGCCGGGCCGGCGTGTCGGGAATCCACTTGCCCCGGTATTGCGAAAACATGTATTCGCCCATATCATTCATGATCTGAATACCTTTAACTTTCGGGTATACCTTCAGGGTTTCTCTTAGTTTTCGTTGCACAAGGGACCAGGCATTGCGCTGCATACTGCCTGATGTGTCGATGATAAATATAATATACTCACTGTCCACCGGTATGCCGCCGATGGCACTCTCGATTTTACGGGGCTGCTGCTTGAGAAGGCGCCGCATCTCTTCGGTTAATTCCTGCATGGCGCGCGCCAGTTGGCCCTCTATGATATTTTGAACCTGGGCGGTATCTTTTGATGCCGCAAACTGACCTTTGATTTTGGAAAGATCACCCTGAAGACGCGCGAGCCGGATCTTTTCTTTTGACAGCTGCTCCTTTTTGGCGGTCAAATCACGGTTCAGGATAGCCGTTTCGCCCCGGATTTCCACCAATTCCTCTTCCAGCCGCACGATTTTGGCCTCCAGATCTTCTTTTACCTCTTCGATGATCAGCGGCTCGGCAAATTTGGATAGCACAAACAGCAGAATGACCGCTCCGAATCCGCAGCAAATGCAATCCAGAAACGAAAGGCTAAAAATCTGAATATCTCGACGTTGTTTTTTCATAATTTTGGTATTGCCCGCTGGTTTAAGCCATGCGGTATCGGCGCACGGCATACGGCTCACGGCACACGGTAAATGCCAGCTTTTTTATTCGTCCCTGCGCCCTGAGCCTTGTACCCTGTGCCGTCATTATGGCCAATCCTTTGATGGCGAGAAAAAGGAACCCCGTGTGCGTTTTGCCAGCCGCCAATACGCATCGGCCGCCAGGGGGTCGCCTTCCATCGGGAATAAAATAATGTTTACCGGCGCTTTTGGAAATTCCTTGATTGCGGCATTAAACAGACTCAGCCGCTTATCACTGGACACCCGTTTGCGCCATGGTTTGCTCGATCCCATTGTCGGCAGGCCGTCGGTCAGCAAAAAAATGTTATCCGGTCCGGGTTTCATTTGACGCAGGGCCGTGATGGCGTTTAAAAGACTCGTGCCCTTTTCCGGAACAACGACGCGGATCCCGCTGGCGGCCCGGTTGAGCTGGTCCACATTACCCGCGTCCAGCCAGGTTTCTGCCGTGCCTTCGAGCAACGGACGGGCATTTTCGTTAAATGCGTAAATCTGGAACTGGCTTTTTGGCGGTAGCTGCGTGGTCAGCCAGTTGACCGTTGCGACCGCCCGGCGCCATTTGGCGGATTTCAGTTTTTCCTTATTGCTCAGATTGCGTCTGCGGATAATGCCGACAACCGTTTCATCCAGCATGCTGGCTGAGGCATCCACCAGGATAAAAATTCGCCGTCCGCCCATCTTCAGATCCGTTAAATATTGACGATCGCCCTGACCCGGGAATTTTCGCAAGCGGGTGCCCTGGTCATCCTGGGTTTTGGCTCCGGCGCGCAGGCGCTTGAGCTCATCTTCAATGGATTTCAGGTCCGCTTTTAATTTGTTGACATGTGCTTTGGTTGCCAGGGTATCTTCCTGTCGATCGGACAGCTCGATTTTTTTCGGCTCCAGTATTTCAATGATCTGGCGGGACAGGCCTTCGGTGCGAACCAGTTTTGTTTGCGTCTGCTCCAGGGAATTACGGGCCAGAACCAGATCTTTTTTGGCTGCGAGAACCTCCTGCTCTACGCGCTCAGCTTCGGCACGAAAATCCGAGGTGATCGAATCCCGTTGCGCAGCGCTTTTGGCGTTGACCAGCACAAACAAAAGGATGACCGCCCCCAGCCCGCAGGTAATGATATCCAGAAACGATAAATTAAATACGTTGACGGCTCTACGTTTCATGGTTGGCTGTATCCAGACATGCGATGAGTTTCAATTTTTCTCCCGGTGTGCCGACCCGGATGACCTGGCCCAGTTTCAGAACCGTTCTCCCGGTTACCGGTTCTTCGTTTACATATGTACCGTAAGTGCTGTGATCATCTAAAACAATCTTATTACCGTGCAATTGCACCGAGCAGTGTTTGCGGGAAATACCGGCAACCTGACCCCTGACCTGAATGCCGGATGCATCCTTAACGCTTGCAAGGCCGATGATTAAGGGGGTTTCCCCAATCGGGTAGGCCAGATCGCGGTACAAAATATGGGTCGCTCGCTGTTGTGCGGCTGACGGTTGACGTATCGCTTCGGCTGCAGGGGTCTGTTGAACCGGCAACGGGCGGGTGGTCAGAAACGGAGCGCTGCGGTCGTCTTTTTGTCGCGCCAGCGTGTCGTAAAACCGTAATGCACCCAGGGCACCGGATCCGGCTGTCAGCGCAATCATTTTACAATTTTCGATTCCACCCAGCATATTTTTGACGCCTGGCAGGCGGGCAAGGCGATCTGTGAGCAGCAGCACCCTTCCGGACGTGCCCGGGTCATAGCGATCGCAAAAACCAGCAATCAGACGACGGATTTCTTGTGTGACGGGCCTGGCCGTGTTGCCAAAAAGGTCCCTTGTCAGCGTAACGTGATAGACTTTGGAGCCACCGGTCATTTCAAAATGGACACTTGGATTTTGATTGAGCTGTGCCAAAACGCCGGGCAACCGATCGTACAACTCCTGCTCGGTGGCGGCCCGGTGCAATGGATCAAACCGGGTGTGGCGCACAAATTCTTCAGCGATGGCATCGACCCATCTACGGTATAAAGTGCTCAAACCACTTCCTTCGGCAGAAAGGGACTCTTCGCGGCTTAGCTGGTTCGCCCGCTGCAGATGAGTGACTTCAAAACGATGCAAATGCAAATCCAGATGCAGCCATAACCCCTGTGGCAACTGATCCGGCATCGCAGCAATGGCGAGGGGAGTAAATCCTTTTACACGGATGCCCAATTCATTCGTGATGCCCAGAATCAACCCTAAATGCGCGCGCGTATAGAAACCCGGTACCGCGATAACCATTTCGGTTTCGTGCTGCTGGATGCGCTGCCAGATACTGGCAAAGTGCTCATAGGCGATCTCGGCATGATTATGCGCAAACGGGTTGGGCTGTTCCAGCGGCTCGGTGTTTAACTGGTCCCAGAATTGGTTGAGGATCTGCCGGGGATAAAGGTGTGCTTTTCTCTCAGCGGCAGCGCCAACCGCCAACCGTTTTTTTTCGGGTAGCGCGAATCCGGGGCTCTCCACGCTGTCGCCATCGACTGTTAACAGCCCGGGCGGATCACCGCCGGCAACAAGAATACCGGCATCGCTCAACTCTACTCCTAATACGCTCATAAGGACTCTCTTTTAAAGTAAGGCTCACGGCGTAAAGCTTTGCGGCGCACGTAAAATAAGAATATTGTTTTGCTTACTATCCAGATCTTTGTGCCTTGCACCGCTTGCCCTGTGCCGTTTTTGTTATTTGACATACAGGTGACTGATGAGGTTTTGATCACAATAGGTTTCCGCATCCAGAACATAGCGCTCCTGCATTTGCTGTAATTGATGCAGCAGGAACATCAGGCCGATGCTGATGAGCAGCGCAATCAGAGTTGAATTAAAGGCCACGCCCAGGCTGCGCGTCACATCAAAAATATCGCCTTCGATGGCCTTATGCGCCTGGCCCAGCGCGTCGCCAATACCCCGCACGGTGCCAATAAAACCGACTGACGGAATGGCCCAGGCGATATAGCGAATCATGGATAATTCGGATTCAAGGCGTTCGGCTTCCGAATCACAATATGCACGGGTGGCGCTGGCAACATCCTGGATATTGCGGGTGGTGCTGAATCGCTGGAGTCCGGCCAGCAATGCCCTGGGTACCAGAGCGTTGCGTTGCTGGGCGGGTAGCGCCTGAATCTGCCGGGATACATCCCGGGTGTCCTCCGGCAAAATGCGCACGCCTTCAGCCACCGGAATCAGGTCCATTTGCAGCAACGCCCGCTGGCGGGACGTCTTGAAAGCCTTGTACCCCATAATGGCCATCGCCCAGAACATCAGAATAAAACAGGTTTCCTGCTCATAATCTCGGATCAGTACGAACACCGAGCGTTCCATGACCTGTGATTTGTCTTCAGCCATCGCGATGGCCTGTTTGGCCAAAATGGCATCGGCTTTGGGCCGTATTACCGCCACATAAATGGCATGCACAATGATGACGATGACAATCAAAGAAAACACCTGGTAAAGGAACTCAAACGAAAACGGAAATGTTTTTTTCACTTTTCTCATCCATAGTTAACATGACGGGTTTTCAAACCTCATATTTTGCCCGATGGCTGCGTTACAAAACGATTCAAAATGCTCGCGTACTGCCGTGTACGCTCCGCTTTCTCATCACCTTGTGCCTTGCCCTCGAACAAAATCTGAGGTTTTCGGTCCAATATAAATGATTGTTTCAGTCACGGTTTATTCAATGGCTATTTGAAAACTAAATATCATAGGGGAAATCCACTGCCTGTTCCGCTTCGATTTGTTCCGACGGGCGAAAATCCTTTAACGGTCTTTTTTTAACGCCGCCTGATTCTTTTTTTTCATCGCTGCTGGTTTGGTCCGCTTCTTTTTCAGATGCAGTTGAATTTTCATCATTCGTGGCATTCTGTGTTTCTTTTTGCGCAAGACGTATCATTCCACTATTCGGCTGATTCCCTGCCGGCTGCGTTTGATTCGTTGATTGGGTTTTCCAAACCGGGTGCTTCGCACCCGGTTTCACCCGCAACGACTGGGGCACTTCGCGCCCCTGTCTTTTGCCGCCTATGGCGGTTAAATCCAAGCCACCCGCTGTGCGGGTGGTCGTTGACTCCGCCAGGGCAGAATCGAAGATCAACGAAATGCCGAGTAAGGTCACCGCGGTGATGAGACGCTTGTTGAACGTTGAGGATGTTTTTACAATCATCAGCTCCTCTTTTCCATCATTCCATTTTCAGTTGCCATATCTGCAAATGCGAAACCCCAGATCGGGGCGTTTACCGTTGCTGTAGCCACGATAAGCCAGCCTCAATTTGCTCATACTGGCGTGTTTCCAGCTTGCGCCCCTGACCGTATGATGATTTCCCTGCGAGGGGCCGGTCGGGTCGACATCGGCCTTATTGCTATTATAGGTATAAATCGTGTAAAAGTCATGGCACCATTCGGAGACATTGCCGCCCAGGTCAAACAATCCTAGACCGTTGGCCTTAAATTTTGCGGGTGGCGCCGTACCGGCAAAGCCGTCATTGTAATTTTCGATAACGGCATGCAACAGCTTTTTGGCGGACCGGTCGCCCCAATTGCCCGAAGGTGTCGTCGGCGGAAACTGATTTCCCCATGGGTATTTAAGGCCGGAGGGTTTGCCGGTAAAACGGGCACAATATTCCCATTCCGCTTCGGTGGGCAAGCGGTAACCGGTGCCGATAGGGTCGGCAGCCACAAGGCGTCCCCCTTTTTTTACGTAAGCCGGCGGCAGGGATTCTTGAGCGCTTAACCAGTTGCAGAATGCTGCCGCCTGTTGCCATGTTATCTGAACAACCGGATGATCTTTCTGGGATAAGGGTTGTCCGTTGTAGGCCCCTGAATTGTGGCTGGCTAAAAATTGTTTAAACTCTTCATTGGTTACCTCTTTCAGGCCCATATAAAACGGTCGTTGCAGGTTTACTTTCCGAAGGGTTTCGTTGGTGCGCCGGCCCTGTTCGCGGCGCGATGATCCCATGGTGAAAGCTTGG
>JASFGH010000156.1:0-8079 GCA_050123865.1 Desulfobacterales bacterium
CCCATGCTGACACCGGTATGTGCGGCATCTATCTGGCAGTGGATCCGGCCAAAGCGCTGGAAACGACTGCTCTGGTGCTCAACGAATTAGATAAACTCAGCTCACAGCCGGTGTCGTGTGCCGAACTCAAAGGCGCGGTCGAATACACCAAGGGAAGTTTGCTGCTGGCATCGGAAAGCAATGAAAATCAAATGGTGCGCAGTGCCCAGAATGAATTTCATTTTATGCGCGACATCACCTTGCAGGAGGTTATCGAGCAGGTTGAATCGGTGACGACGGCAGACATTTTAGCGCTTTCCAAAAGCGTGTTTATCAGAAATAAAATGGGATTAACACTGCTGGGACCGGTTAAAGACAAAAAGCCCTTTAAAGATGTTCTATACACCTAAATCAAGTGATCGTCGATTCAGAATTATCATCTAAGCGATTATTCGTCTTCATTAAGGTTTTAATTCCCGGGTTTAAAGGTTCAAGGTTCATAGGTTCATAGGTTTGATAACAGCAGAAAAAAAGGAATATCATAGTATTGAAACCTCGAAACCCTGAACCTCTGAACCCTGAACCCAGGATATGATGAACCCTACGCCTGTAATTAAAATCTTGCGCTTGCGTCCGGAAACAGATGCAGATATCCCCCTTCCCCGTTATATGACCGCTCAATCGGCGGGCATGGACTTATGTGCTGCCATCATACAAGATCGGGTTCTGAAGAAAGGTGATCGCACCTTAATCCCGACCGGTTTTGCGATCGCACTGCCAACAGGTTTTGAGGCCCAGATCAGGCCACGCAGCGGGCTGGCCATAAAGCATGGCATCGGGCTGATCAATTCCCCCGGAACTATCGATGCCGATTATCGCGGCGAGATAAAAATTGCCGTTATCAATTTAGGGGCCGGGCCATACACGTTTCACCGCGGTGATCGGATTGCCCAGATGGTCGTTCAAAAGGTACACGTCGCCCAACTCGATATTGTCGAAAAATTGGAGGAAACCGAGCGCAATAGCGGCGGATTCGGGCATACGGGCAAATAAGCGGCCCAAGGTGCAAGGCACAAGGCGCAAGGTCAAAGAAAACCAATTACATCTTGTTTCTTCCTTGAGCCGTGTGCCCTGAGCCGTGCGCCTTTAAACAAGGTTTATTTGATGAAACTTGAATTAGAAAGAGTGAGGCAATGCACCGATTACAATCTGGCAGTTTGCGTTTTGGCCAGCGGCAGCCGGGGCAATGCCATTTTCATTTCAGACGGGAGATCCGGCCTCTTGTTGGATGCCGGACTTTCAGCATCTGAAATTAAACGCCGGCTAAAATCGCGTGGGCTGAGCCCCAAGGACCTGGATGCCATCCTGCTCAGCCATGAGCACAGCGACCACATCCAGTCTGTTGGTGTGCTTTCCCGGCAGTTAAAACTGCCGATATACCTCAGCCGCAAAATCAAAAAAAAGGCTCCGCTCGGAAACTCGGTGCATGAGCTCCGGACGTTTGAATGCGGGCGCCCTTTTCAGATCAATGCCATGAACGTGCATCCCTTTAGCGTATCTCACGACGCCGCAGATCCGGTGGGGTTTATCATCGGACAGAACGGCCGCCGCATCGGTGTCGCAACCGATCTGGGCTTCGTTACCCCACAGCTGACCGCTCACCTGCAAGACTGCCATTTGCTGATTCTGGAGGCCAATCATGACCCGGAAATGCTGATGAACGGACCCTATCCATGGCCCCTGAAAAAACGAATCCAGGGCCACCGCGGGCATCTGTCCAATCAACAGTCAAGACATCTGCTGCAAAAGCTGCAACACCGGCACCTTCAGCACGTCATCCTGGCGCATTTGAGTGAAACCAATAACAACCCCCAGAAGGCCCTGGCGGAAGTTATCAGCGCCTTTAGCCGCCACAAACCGCGTTTGACGGTTGCCAGCCAGCATCACAGCAGCGAGATCATTTACCTCAAATAACCGTTTTCGGGATATTTCGTTACCAAAATTTGTCATTTGTAATAAGCTGCTGAACAATCAATTGGAGTATTGGAGTAATGAAGTGTTGATGACAACCCGAAATTCTCACAGCATCGGTTTCGGTTTTCAATTACTCCATCACTCCAGTATTCCATTACTCCTGCTTTTTGAAAATTCCTGATGCCCGATAGTGCACTCATGTCTGTTAACTGTTTCAAAGTTTATATTCCCTGACCTCTGTCTTCTGTTAGAAATTTTACTTAGGCTCGATACCTTCGGCACTGATGCCATGGATATAATACTTGGTATCATTAAGGAAGTGTAAAAAGATCACCACAAACGCAATCGAGGCCTGAATCATCAGCGGCTTATTTTGATATAAAATATCGAGTCGGCGAAGCAGCACCTTCTTAGAATTAGAAGCGAAATAGGTTGAAAAGAGACCATCGAGCAGCTGCTCTCGGTCCGGTTTGGTGACCAAATCAATCCGACCGCTAAAACAGTAGTCCATTGCTTTTAACATCAATTTACGCTGCTCAGGCAGGTCCTTGAAATGATAACCCAAAAGATGCATCAGCGTTCTTTGAGCTTCCTTCAAGCTGGCATCGCAGACGGCTTCAAAAAGAACGCGCAGGGCGTGGTCATTGCCAATGGATTGATGCCGTCGAATCAGGGAAAGCAAGACGGTATTCTTGAATAACTGGTGCAGCCGACGGGCGCCGTTCATGGCAGAGGCCGGAGAGTGATCATTTGAAGGCGTATAGCCGCGATAATTATTGACGAACATCAGCTGAAACACGTTTTTAAAAAAATCAACCCCCGCCAGGGGATCTTCCAAGTCGATTCGCATGTCAAGGGTGTTGTCCAGACGATCGGACAGCTTAACATGCACTAGCTGCGGTGCCTGGCTGGCACTTTCAAGCAGTCGACCGATATATTGATAATACGTTTCCCGACCTGTTCGTGTTAAAGCGACAATATGACCCAGCAGCTCAGCTTCATCGTCATCCGGCATGCGCTCCAGTAAATCGTATAGCCGGCTCTCCATGTCCATCCACTGACTGGCGTCGAAATCATTGGAATTGATATCTTCCATAATATCATGAAACAAGACGCTCAGCAGGCCCACAGTGTTCAACCGCTTTTGATTACGTGCAAAGATGGCTGTCGCCCGCAGGGGGTGCAGCACCGCCATGGGGCCCAGGTGGCGCCTTTTCTGCTGATAGGCGCTGAACAGGTAACCCAGCGCGTCCATAATCAGACCTTTTTTTTCGCGGTCTTTTGAGGTATTGCGATCCAGCGCTTTGCCGCCGATGATATACATCATGACGTTATAGCGATTTAAAGATGCGGCACTTAGATTATAGTTAAGCACGGATGATAGCTTTAAAAATTCGTTCAGATCATACTGGTACATGGGGGCCTTCTCTATTCGTCTGTATTCGTTTTTGATATATTGGCGCTAAATGGTTTAATGGGCAAGAGTTTTTTTCTATTCGCCTTTGGCTGCTGATCGCTGGCATCTTGTGTTCAGGTGTCAGTCTTTCAGAGGTCAGAGGTCAGAGGTCAGAAGTCAGAAAGACAGATATAAAAAGCTTAAAAATGGATTATTGAAATTCGGTAGCCAGTTTTTCAACCGATGTGATGATTTCGGCCATAATCGGTTCTAATTGAGCATTTTTAAATCCGAGATATTCCAAAATATGCGGATCGATATCAGTTGATGACGAAGTTTTCCCGGACTTGAATCCGGCTTCTTTAGCGGCAAAATCCGCCACGTGAACAATATAGGCCAGCTGGTTATTTCCGGAATGCGTCGGATAGTGATGATAGCGTATGGCCATCGATTGGACCTCGGGATAGCGCCAAAACCGCGATGCACGGGACATGATCTCTGCATGATCAAATCCTAAGATTTTTTTTTCAGCCTTAAAAAATTTACCCGGTGTCTCTTTTAAATAGGTCTCGAAGGTTTCATGACGCTCCTCAACATAGGGATCCAGTATAATTTTGCCGGCATCATGCAACAGTCCGGCAATAAACGCATCTTCAACCCAATCGCGATTTATCATGCCGGTTATAATTTTGGAGCCCAGCGCTGCAGCCAGCGAATGTTTCCACAGATCGCCGGGCTTTAGCTGATAGCCTTTTAATGTTTTACTCAAAAGCCGCGAGGAAGCGGCTATGGTAATCAATTCACCCAGGGTTTTTTGTCCGAGCAAAATGGAAGCGTGCTGGATCGATGACACCTGGCCGCTCAAACCATAATAAGCGGAATTGGCCAGGGCCAGAACCCGAGCAACAATGGCTTGATCATGTGCGATGACCGCGGATAATTCCTTGAGGCTCGATCCGGGATCTTCCATAATTTCACGTGCTTTCAAAATAATATTGGGCATCGGTGGCAATTCTACCAGACTGCGCAATATTTTGCTTTTCAACGACAGGATATCGGACTTTTCCTGGGTTTCGGCAACCGACGAGGTCAGGCGCGTCTCTGATTCATTGTCCGCCGGCGCCCTATCGATATGTGCCATACCTTCGGCCGGAAGGGTAAGTTGAACATGGACGTCTGTTTTGCACACAGAACAGGCAAGTTCCAGGGTTCGTTTATGGGTTACAATCAGATCGCTGGAAATCGTACTGATTTTCAGGCATTTTGGGCATTCAATTCTCATAATGATCAATTCAATGGCGCATCGGCATCCGAAGCGCCGTTGATATTGCGCATAAATTCAAGATCACTTTTGCTTCTCTGGACCATAAGGGTTTCAACCTCTTTTTTGGTCAGGCCCATCAAAATTTTGTATGCGTTGTATTTGGTCTTGCAAAAAAATATGTCAAACGGCTCTTTTTGGCCTGCATCGCGATAAATGCGGATGCCGGGAATATCATCTGTTTGAATGTATTCACTTTCAGCATTTATCAGTAACGGTTCGATATCGCGTTTGTTCAACCAGGGTATGCAGGCGCCTTCCATCCCCAAATCCGGATCCATGATTGACCGGATTTTTTCAGTCACACCGCCGACCGCTAGGATAATATCGCCGGTCAGGGAACCGGTCACGCCGTAACGCTGATTGACCGGTTGTTTAACAAAATCAGATATGAGCGCAATATCAATGGCGACGGAGGCACTGTCACCCTCCACCCCACCATGGGCCTGGATATATTCCACATACATTTCATAACCGACATACGGGGCGCCGATTTTATTTAATACCTTTTTAATGGATGCCCGCACATTTTGCGCCGCCGCCTTAGCAATATCACCGATTTTCCCGGGCGCCACGACTCTGTCAGCGGCGCCCAGATTAATCTGGCAGTGGATCGGCAATGGTTGGCCAACCATCTGACTGCTGGAATTGGAATGGATCACGGCCAGGCCGACGACATAACCGATGGAATCCGTCATCGAGCTGATATACTTTTTCAAATATTTTTTCTGTTGGCCGTATTCCTGGGACAGGCCGCCTTCTAAACTCAAATGGTCCTTGAGCGCCTGTCTGACATGTCGGGCCTGAACGAAAGGTGAATTTTCAAAAATGGCCTCAAATTCGGCGGATTTGATCACGCCATTTATCGGCCGCAAAATTCCGCTCAATTTTCCGTCTGATGCCCGACATCGCAGTTCCTTGATGATTTCAAGAACAGCGCTTTTATCAAATTCGCGTTCCTGCAATTTAAAATCCGCAGGTAGTGATTTACCGTAAATTGTTTCGCTGCGTTGCTTGACGCTTTCATAGCCTTCGGCTGCGATGACATCCCCCCAGGAATCCTCAAACTCAGTGCCCAGATTGATAATCTCCTGTTTAACATATTGCGCGACCTGACGGATGTTTTCAGTTGTCTCCGGCACGGCACTTTCCATGCGGATAATTTCGCCTTTATCTTCGATGCGGCTCAGAAATGCACCTTCACCCTCCTGTTGAAGATGCTGCAGGGTATCATGGTTGCAACAGGCAACGATGATATTATCGGCTTTTAGATGATTCTCCGAGCGGTCGGCAGCACCGCTGCCGGTATTGCGTCCACCTTCGAGGATATAGCGTTTGTTTTGCATCACTTCCAACAACTCTGCCATGTATCCGACCTTGATCAGGGTTTTTAATTCATCGATATAAATGATCGGCGACTTGGCGTGGGCACCCAGGTAGGTTCGTTTATGGCAGGGCGTTTCAAGGTTGCCGGATTGGTAAGGATCATGGCGAAATCCGCCTTTCATGTTTCTGGCATCCGGTTCTGACACCCGCGCCATCAGGTCTTTATCTTTACGCGGATCGTATAAAATATCCGGCACCATATCATACAAATACTTGACCGCATTACGGCGATCTGCAATGGACTCCCGTTGAATTTTTTCCTGAGCCCGGTGATTGTTTTCCTGCATATACATGAAGATGGCACCCATGCCGGTCAGCCCGGCGGCAATAAACGCCGGTGAATAAAAAATTCCAGCCCCGGCAGCCAAAACGGTGGCCCAAAGTAGTGCCCTTTTTGCTTTGCGGGCAGATTGAATTTGATCGGTGAGATTGAACTCTTCGACCGCATCTTTGGCCGCATCAATCGCCCGGTTGAAATTATCAAGCAGCGGTTCGATGATGTGCGGTTTTTCATAAGCAACGCGTACATGGTTTTTATCTTTTCCAGGATACGCGATGATGGCTTCCTGGGGTCGTAAATAATCACCCAGGGATTCTTCCAGGACTTCCCTGAACATGTTGGCCAGCATGGACTTGCCGGTTCCCGGCCTGCCAACCATGAGAATGTGCCCTCGGTTCTGAGCAATCTTGCGAATCGCCCGCTTGGCCTTATCCTGAAAAATGACCCGGTCAACCGGATCAGCGGGGACCTCGATCTGAGCGGTATCCGAAAAAAAATCAAGCCGTTCTTCAAGGGTGTGAGGATAATCCAAAAGCTCTTTTATCCATTTGTAATCATTATCTTTGTAATCACTCTTCATGGTTGAAACCTTCTATGGAGTCCAGCAGATAAAACATTCCGGCTTCAGAACCTTTAACGCGATTTTGAATTTCGTTATGGACTTGCGGCAGTTTCTTGCGGAGCATTTCAAGGGCCCGCAAATCATGCAAAACTGAAATCAGCGTGGTCATGCTTTCTTCAAAGCCATTGATTTGCGGGATATAATTAAACGAAATTCCGATTTGCATATAATTCAGCGCCGGCCGAATAAAATTACGATGATTTAGATCGATTTTGTTGGCATTCAGGATATCGCGGTAAATTTTGGGAAACGGGGACTTGGCATAATTGACTTCAAGCTTTTGGTTAAAAAACAGCTTGACCGGTTTGGCCTGGCCTTGAATGCAATTCTCAAAAGCTGAGAGCAATTTTAGGTCGTCGGCCAAAGCCTGCTGAAGTAAAAACAGGTATTTTAACAGGTCGTCATTGTCCAGGCGGTATTCCACCGTGTTATTTGAATTTAAAACACAGCATTGCGCTTTCCCATCGCACTCAAAGGCCATCAGCCGGTGGGTATGGTCGGGCCTGTAAGCACTAAAATCAAAGCTGCGCATTTCGAACAGACCATCGCCAATATATGCTTTTCGCAACAAAACGCCCACATTTTTAGAGATATAGTTTTGCATGTACCTTATTTTTTCTTCAATGCTGCCCTGAAGCTTCAAATAGGTAAGGTTCCCGCCAAGGTCTTTGCAGATTCCGATAACATGGGCAATCTGATGGGGATCGAACTGTGACAGGCGCCGACTAACAGAATCATATACGCGCAATGACTCATAAAGGTGAAATAAATGGTTTTGAAACGTTTTGTCCTTGAGCGGCGGAATCCAGACCTTGCAATGGGATACGAGCACTTCCGGCGGGATCATATGGCTGTTCCATCCGCTGCGGAGTCGCCTGGGCAGGAGTCGCTTTAATTTTTCAATAATTTTGGTGGTTGTCCTTTGGGGGTAATGGATTTCGCAGCCGATGAGCCGTTTTTCAATTTCAATCGGCTGTGGATTTAACAGATAGCAGCCAATGTCGGATATCTGGTATTCGCGTACGTTTTCATTGACCTTTCCACCGTCGATTTCACTCAGATCATATTGGGCGTCCCGTCCCTCGGAAATAACCCATATATCCGTTCTCGATTCGCCAAAT
>JASFGH010000157.1:0-8064 GCA_050123865.1 Desulfobacterales bacterium
ACGGTGGATACGGATTAATGAAAGAGTATGATATCGAGCGCTTTTACAGAGACCAAAAGCTTCTTGAAATCGGTGAAGGCACCTCCGAAGTACAGCGTCTGGTGATCGCCCGGTATCTGGGCGCCAAAAGCCTGTAGCCCGATTTTCCATTTTAGATACCATCAATCGATTTTCTTTAAGGAGATAAAATGCAAGACAAAATCAAAAAACCGCATTTTGACTTTGACTTTTTTGAAGATTTAACCGGCGATATACCGGTGGAACCGCCCAAGAGCGTGGATGATGTTGGGGAGCGTATCCGTAAAATCCGGGAAGAAAAGAACCTCTCACTTGACGAGATTTCCAAGATGACCGGATTTGAGGTCGATTTTTTAGCTAAAATCGAAAACAAGGAACGGCAGCCCCAGCTGGGCACGGTGATCAAATTATCAAAGGCCCTGGACAGCGCCTTTGGCCGTCTGGTTTCCGGTGTCGGGGATAAACTTTACGCCATTACGCGCAAAGACGAGCGCCGCACTATTTCACGGTCCACTTCCAAAAAGGGGCGGAAGCAAATCTATACTTACAAAAGTCTGGCACCGGATGTCAAAGGGCGACACATGGAGGCTTTTCTGGTGCAGCTCGAAGAAGATCCCGACAAAGAAATATCGCTGCACGAGGGCGAAGAATTTATATTTGTGCTCGATGGGGAAGTGATTTTAGAGATCGGGGATGATCACTACGAGCTCGAGCCGGGCGACAGCGCCTATTATTTGTCGACGACTGCCCACCATATTGCAGCCAAAAAAGGAAAGGCGACCATAGTGGCCGTCATGTACGAATCCTGATTTGCTCAAGCGCGCAAGATTCATGCAGAAATCGTTGCGCAAACATTTTAGGTAAATAATATTAACAAGAACCTATCTCAAAAATGCATCTAACACCCAATAACGTTGTTGTGAGCTTCCTTAAAATGCTCACATACTACATGTATGCTGCGCTTTTGCGTCGGCTCACGCCTCGATCTTGGGCGTGATCTACTATTTTTGAGATAGGTTCAAATTAAGACAGTTATAATCGATCGTTGCATTTTACAACGGCCATGTGGGCAGCATGCCCCTGGCCGTTTTTATTTGCTGCCTCTTGGATTATCCTGAAAATTTGTTATACACCTCATTCCCGTGCCAGAAGGCGAGCCTGCTGGGCGCTTTGTATTTTGACAAATCAAATTTGACCATTATATCTTTATACTTGAATCCTGTGTTGAAATTGGCGCGATTTGGAAAACAGATGTAAAATCAAATAAGAAACGCGCTTAAACGAAGTGTTATAGGAGAAATGGCGGATGCGATTAATGCGATACCTTAGAGTGTGTTTCCTAATCCTTATTTTGGCCGTAAGCCCTTGCACAGCATTGGCTTCAGACGTTGATATTCAGCTTGACGTCAAAGAATTTCGGCTTAAAAACGGTATGCTGTTTTTAGTGGTCGAACGACCGGCGACACCCCAGGTGGCCGCCAGACTGGCAATCCGTGCCGGGTCAGCCGTCGAAGAAACCGGCCGGACCGGCATTGCCCATTTGCTCGAACATATGATGTTTAAAGGAACCCAGAATTTCGGCAGCCTGGATGTTGCCAAAGACGCGAAACTGCAGCAGCAGATTGAGGCTGCCTACCATAGCATTCTCACCGAACAGCAGAAACGGTCACCCGATCAAAAACGCATCCGGGAAAAACGTGCCGAAATGCAGAAATTACGCACAGACGTCCAAAAAATTTATGTGCCCCAGGCCTTTTCCTCTCAGTTGGGTAAAATCGGTGCCGTCGGCGTCAATGCCTTTACAACCAAAGATCAGACGCAGTATATCACATCGGTCCCTGCGGATATGCTGGAGCAGTGGTTTTCCATCATCAGCGAGCAGATATTTGAACCGTCCTGGCGTGAATTCTACGTTGAAAAGGAGGTGGTTCAGCGCGAGTGGGCTTTTCGTTATATCAATGACCCCGGCGGAGCCGCCTGGCTGGACCTGAATGCAACCGCTTATACCGCCCATCCGTATCGCAACCCCACCATCGGATGGAAAAGCGATATGGAAAAATATAGCACGCAGGATGCCATCGAATTTCATCGGAAGTATTACAACCCCGCCAATGCGGTTTGCGTGCTGGTCGGCGATGTTACGCTTGCCCAGGCCAAACGATTGGCCAAAACGTATTTCGCACGCTATCCGGCCGGAAATAGCGCTCCCGAAACGGTTACGCAGGAGCCCTTGCAGCAGGGGCCGCGTAAAAATATTCGCTTTCTAAAGGGCGCACGGACGCCGCTGGTCAGAATCGGATATCACGGGGCCCGCATGGGAACACCGGATTTTTATGCACTCGATGCCATGATCATGGTCTTAAGCCACGGGCGCGGCGCCCGCATGACGCAAAATATTATCAATCAGGGTTTGGCCGTAAAAGCCTGGGCCTATAATCCGGATAACCGCTATGGCGGCATGCTCATCGTCGGCGGATCCCCCAATGAGCCCGAAGCGTTAAAAAAGGCCTCCGGCCAGCTCGGTGAGGATGAGCAGCGAAAGGCCTATCTGGCGGCCTGTGAAAAGCTAGAAGCACTGCTGGTCGCTGAAGTTGAGAAATTTAAAACCGAAGCGGTATCGGCCCGTGAACTGGCGCGCATCAAAAAACTCAACCGGCGCGATTTTTTAGATCGCATGCGCAGCAATGAAAGCCTGGCCGGCACGCTGGCAACCCTTGAAGTACAGGTCGGTTGGCCGTACCTGAATGACTATCTGGCGCGGATCGATGCAGTGACACCCGCAGACATCCAAGAAGCAGCGCAAAAATATGTTCGCACTGACAATAAATCCGTTGTTTATGTTATTCCCGGTGGCCGGCCGGATAAACCACCCGCGCAGTACACTGAAGTTCGCAACATCAGCAGTGGCGCTGCCGCCAATCTGACCTATAAGGGCGATTTTAAGAACATATCCAAATATCCCACCCCTGCGGGCTGGAAACATCCGCTTTCCTTCAGGCGTGACCCGCAAAAGATAAAGTACCCCCCGCCTGAAACATTTGATGTTGAAAAGGTCAAAGTGTTTTATCTGCCCGACACCGAGTTGCCACTAATAGATATGACAATCCTGTTAAAGGCCGGTTCGGTTGACCTGGCCAAATCAAAGACGGGTTTGGCCGACGTTTTCAACAAAGTGATCGTATGGGGGGGCACACAGGATCTGTCGCCCGGCGAGCTGGCACTGGTACTGGACGAGAATGCCATCCAGCTGGGTGTATCGGTGGATGAGGAGCAGACAGCGGTGCGTCTATCGGTGATGAAGGCGGACTGGGAAAAGGGCTTGGCGCTTTTGCAGGCCGTGCTGACCCGACCCGGCTTTGATCCCACTGTTTTGCAAGTTGCCAAGAACCAGGAACGCGTCGCGCTCAAAAGGCAGGGCGGGGATGCCATGTCGGTGGCCATGCGGGAAAGCAAGATCTGGCATTTTAAAAATCATCCGTACGGCCGGGATCCACTCGCAGGCCTGCAAACCATTCCGGACATATCAGCGCAAGACCTCCACAACTTTTTAAAGCGCTATTTTGTGCCTGAGAACATGACCATTGCGATTGCCGGTGATATCGTTAAAGAAAAAATAGTTTCCAGCCTGGGTCGCTTTTTAAAGGCCTTTCCGAAATCACTGGCACCGCAGCGTAATTTAGCTGATCCTGCCGGGACCCCGCCGGTTGTGGTTTTGATCGACAAACCCGGTCAGGTTCAGTCTCAGGTCGTTTTGAGCCTGCCGAGTTTAAAACGCACCCATCCGGACTACTGGAGAGCCAGTCTGTTGATGAATGTATTCGGGGGCAACGACTCGCTGATGTACAAGCGTCTGCGGGATGATCTGGGCCTGGTATATTCCGCCGGCTTTTACCAGACCTATAAATGGCAGGCCGGACAGCTGGTGGGGTACATCGGGTGCAAAGGTGATCAGACCACGGCGGCTATTTCCGAAACCCTAAAACTGATGGATGCGTTGCGGCAGTCAATTCCTGAAAAAGAGCTGGAGTTAAAGCGGCTGGATGCCCTCAACAGCTTTGTTTTTAACGTGGATACCAAATCAGAGCTGGTGGATGTTTACGGGCGTTACCATTTGCGCCAGGAGCCGCTCGACACGCTCGAACGAATTCAGGACGCCTTTATGGGTGCCACAAAAGATGAACTGCAGCGGCTGGCTCGTGAGCTGCTCGACCCCCAAAAAATTCAAATTGTTGTCGTGGGCGATAAAAGCATCAGCGTGCAGTCACCGGACGGCCAGCAAATAACGCTGGGAGAAGACCTCAAACGCCTGGCCCGTGATCGCGATTTACCATTTCAGGAAATTCAGCTACGATAAATGATCTGTTCGCAATCTCCAATTTGGGCACTTGCAAATTATGGTGGACTTGCGTATGCAATATGCAGTTGCTCACTTACCGGATCAACATTGATTACACTGGTCCTGATCCCGGTTGTTTATTCATTGTTTCATCCCGATCCGAAAGCGAATCGCAAGGGATGCGATAGCAGACCCGGGCTTAAAACCGACCTTTTGGTGAAGAAGGAGATGTGATGATGCTGAAAAGTTTGATAAGATGGTGCCTGGCGGCATCAATAATAATGTTGGCCGGTCTGATGATCACCACCACGACTTATGCAGGGGATTCTGCCCAGTCGTTCAGACAACAAAACGGACTTCTGACCTATGATCCTCCCGACTGGTTTATAGAAGGATATTTCATTGCTCGGGAAAGGAATCCAGGTTACGTTTTCGGGACAGTGCAGAATTTCGTTCAGGCCATGGGCGGTAAAACAACATGGTTGATCGAGGATCTGGAGCTAAAACACCTCGAGCAGGCTTTGGCAGACGGAACGACCCCAGAATATTCATTGTTTCTTGAGGCTGTTTCACCTGAGCGCACAGAGTATTGGGTTTTTGTGACACTGCCCCATGAAAGCGCTGGGGAGTGGTTTGCTGCCAGGCGCGCATATCATGGGAGAAAAGCCGAAGGTTATTATGGAAAAACCCAAACTATGCTCGAGCGTGCAATTAGCCAAGGCCTCAAAATTAAAGCTGAGATTCGTTTCTTTATAGAGAAAGGAAAAATCAGCTTAGAGCCCCCGGAAGACATAATTTTGAATAAATACAAATTCCAGCCGATTTTCGACCTTAGCACGGGTCGCCGGCTGGGTTCGGCTGCCAAAACGAATTAGCCCTAAATCATAGGAGAGATGAATTATGTCATCTAACAGAAATAAAGACGGAAAACTCAATCGCCGCGAATTTTTCAAAAAAACAGTCGCCATCGGAATTGGGGCCACGGCGGGAGGATCCTCTCTCTTTCGGCCCGGACAGGCCTCCGCCCAGATCACCATTCCAAAGGCGCCTGTACCCCGCAGATCCTTTGGCCGTTCGGGCACGATGGTCTCAACTCTTTCACTGGGCGGGATGTTCGACATCCTGAACAATCGGTTGGCGCTTGCAAAGTCGCTCGATTGGGGAATCAACTACTGGGATACAGCGGAGGGCTACGGCAGGGGCCGAAGTGAGGAGGGCATCGGCCGCTGGTTCGCCCGCAATCCCAATACCCGCGAGCAAGTTTTTTTGGTAACCAAGCTTTCCACAAGAAGAGGTGGCGATTTTACTCCCCGGCTGGAAGCGTGTCTGAAAAGGCTGCACACAGATTATGTGGACCTCTTCTTCGTCCATGGAATCCGTGGCATTGGTGAGATGGAATCCAGTCTTAAATTCTGGGCACAAAACATGAAAAAGGCCGGCAAGATCAAGTTATTCGGCTTTAGCACTCATTCCAACATGGAAGAGTGCCTCGAGGGGGCAGCCAAGCTTCCATGGGTAGATGGTATCATGTTTACTTATAATTATCGCCTGATGCATGAGCCCCGCATGAAAGATGCTGTTGAAGCCTGTTATCGAGCCGGTATCGGTCTTACGGCAATGAAAACCCAGGGCGGAGGTCCGGTCAAAAGCGATAGTGAGACCGAGATCAAAATGGCAGGCCGATTTATTCAGAAAGGATTTTCAGACTATCAGGCAAAACTCATGGCTGTATGGCAGGATGAGCGTATTGCCAGCATCTGTTCACAGATGCCAAATCTGACCATTATGGCTACAAATGCGGCAGCGGCAGTAGAACAAAATCGCCTATCAAAATCAGATCATAATCTATTGGCCCAATATGCCACAGAAACCAGCGGCGACTACTGTGCAGGATGCGAGCGTCTCTGCTCAGAAGTGCTTCCCGAAAGGGTACCAATCGGGGATGTCATGCGCTGCCTCATGTACTTCCATTCCTACCAGGATCACGGATTGGCACGATCCACCTTCGAGGAATTACCGACTCGGACAAGAGAGCTTTTGACTCAACTGGACTTCACCGAGGCAGAAAAATCATGCCCCCGCAGATTGCCAATAGGGCAATTGATGCAAGAGACGAAGATGCTATTTGTCTAACTGAAGTGATAATTGTTTGACGTTGGAAAGAAATGATCTTACAAAAATCCGATGTTGCAAATTAGATTATGCAACCCACGCTCTGGCTGAATTGTGGACTTCTGCTATACATCTAACTTTCTGTAAGTATATACCTTTCGCCCGCAAATCTTAAGTTTTTGGCGCACCTTCAAAGATTCGATTCAGGCACGAAACCTATACTTTTCGGCAGGCCAAAATTTGTTTTATTAGCTGATGCAATAGACAGTCAGGCACAACGGCCGATAAGTCTTCATACCACCACCGATTGTTCGATTCCCGTCTGCATACGTAATCTTCTGTACAAAACAAATGGTTGTTAATGAGGACGCCGGGGTTATTTTGAAAACCATCAATTTCATAGCTCCATAAGGAAATCAACTGCTATAAAACTGAAGGTCGATAAAGTTGGTCTTGTCTTCAAATTTATTGGTTTAATGACTCAATTATTAAGGTTCATCGCGGTTAAGGTTTTTAGATCAACTATAGCTCCATAAATCTAAACAAACGTAATATAAATTTTTTGGCTTATTATTAAACCTTGAAAAATACAGAAAAAACCTGATAGCTATTTACCATCAAATGAGGATCACCCACATATCCAACACAACCAAATGAGAATACCGTAACAATGAACCTCAAACTGGAACTTATTTTTAAAGACAGGGTAGGTATCGTCGCTGATATTTCCAGCCTTATTGCCAAACAGGGCGGTAATATCCTCTCCATGGAAGTCATTCGCCTCGAAGACCGCGCCCATGTTTTTCTGGAAACTGAAGAGGAAGAGCGGGCAACCTGGAGCGAAGAAATAATCGAAACCCTGGCCAATATAGCCGATTTGATTCAAATTCGATTGATCGATACATTGCCAAACGAGGAGAGAGAAAACCGCATCCGGGTGGTGTTGGACAACATCAGTGACGGCGTGATTTCCATCGATCAGAAAGGAAAAATAACGACCATCAACCGTGTAGCCAGGCAAGCGCTGGGCTGTGGTGATAGCGGAGTCGTCGGGTCGTCTGTGAAGGATTTCAATCTCCCGGATTTTCAAATTCTCGAATGTCTGGAAGGTAAAAAGTTCAGCAATGTTAAAAAGGACCTGACCACTACCACCGGCAGATATCATTATTTCGCCACAAGCAGACCTATACGGGATGCTAAAGGGCAAATCATCGGTGCTGTTGAAATCGCCAAGGATATGCAAGAAATCAAAAAACTAGCCAAATCGATTTCCGAACCGGACAAAATTGAATTCAGTGATATCATCGGTCGCCATCCGTCCATAGAGGCTGCCGTTGCATTTGCCCGCAAGATTGCCGGTACGGACACGGTTGTTTCGATTCGCGGAGACAGTGGTACCGGAAAGGAACTCTTTGCCCGTGCAATCCACTCCGCATCTGGAATTCAGGGGCCTTTCGTGCCGATTAACTGTGCGGCCCTTCCCGAACAGCTCTTGGAAAGCGAATTATTCGGCTATGCAAGAGGAGCGTTTACCGGCGGCCGCAAAGAGGGCAAGGCGGGGCTGTTTGAAATTGCCAAACATGGGACAATCTTCCTCG
>JASFGH010000158.1:0-8028 GCA_050123865.1 Desulfobacterales bacterium
CATCACAAATTCAGAATAGCGGTCAATCGTCGAATCAAAAAGCGCACCGAAACGGCTGGCCTTGTTCATGGCACGCGCCAGGTTGCCATCGATACAGTCACACAGGCCACCTGCCAGTATGAGGAGACCGCCGATTCGCAGATGGCCCTCGAACAAAGCCGCCGCTGCTACGAGGGTGATGACGAATCCGGCCAGGGTGAAAGCGTTGGGATGAATCCCCCAGCGGGTCAACGTCTTGATCAACGGGGTCAACAGGTCAAGAAATCTGTTTTGCCAATTTTGCGGAAGCAAGCGAGGTTGTGATGGCGCCATTTTACTATTTACCTGAATCGAATCTAATGGTTGTGTTCCCGGTATTTGATATCAATGAGCCCATGCACTCGACTCTTAACATAATCGGATTCGCGAAGAAAGATTCATCTTTGAGATAGGTTCTTGTAGACTGTCCATATACGCTCATACATACAGATCGTCCGCTTTAATGTGGTTTCCCTCGATTTGCCGGGCAACCAGCCGGGCCGCGTATTGACAAGCCTGACGAATCGAATGTTGCTTGAGCAAACGCGCAACCACATATGCCGCCAGGAATATGTCTCCGGCTCCAGTCGGATCGCCCTCAGTTTTTACTTCCTCCGCGTCATAGGGGACCGCTGCTGCTGTGGTATCCTGAACAAATCCGCCACTGGCGCCCGCTGTGACGATGAATTCGCGGATATCAAATTTGCGCATCAATGTCATCAGATCCGATTGAAAAAATGAAAGCAGGGTTTCATATTCCTGTTTATTGGCTTTGACGATTTGTGAAACGCTGAGGGCAGAACTTAATTGAGGTGAAACAGCCGGATACACGTTGCCATTTCTGACCGTTCTGACCAGGCCCTGTATATCCAGGATGACTTCCAGGTCCAGGGAGCCTAAGGATTGTATGGCCCGAGCATCAATATCATCAGGGTGCAACGGCCCCAAATGCACGAATTTGACATCATTGATATGCTCCCATATTTGACGGCGGCTGATCGAAACGGCGCGAGCCGGATTTTTCTGTCTACGATTTTGGGTGCGAATGTCGTTTATATAAAGGGTTGTTTGCGGCGTCGCGCCTGAATAAACGAAAATTCTTTGATTTTCCAAACGCTCAATAAGGTGCGCATCGCGGGCGGCAATGTTGGTGATCGCTATTGTGTGGATACCGTGCCGGCTGTAAGTTGCACCGGAATAAAGTGTCACGCCGCCAGCTTTAAACCGGCTGTCATTGCGGTAAATGATCTTATCAATGGTTGTCGAACCGATAACGGCGATGCCTTTTTCTATCATAGCGCGCCCTGATTCTTGGATTTTTGTGTGTGCCCTGCGATCTGGGTGCTGTCGCATTTAAAGTGCCATGAACGTTCAGGTGCCGGAACCTATTTGAGCTCAATTTTCGACGACCGGACCCACAATAAACTATAGGTGATCGATGCGACCTTTTCAAATAAAAAGCATAAAGATTACCGCTGTGGCAACCCGTCGGGCTGATCCGGCACAAAATGCTTTTAAAGCAATACCGGATTTGCTAACTTGAAAAGCTGCAAAATTTGTTGACCGGATTTTGCATGCGTCCTCAGAAGCTGGACACCTCGGAGGTTTTCATATGCAAGGCATTGCAGGGAAAATCAAACCTGAGCTTCACGATATCCTCAATCAACCCCTTGCCATTGGCAACCGGACTATCCATAAGCGACTGGTGATGGCGCCCATGGCGTTAATAGGGAATGTTGCATTTCGGGAGCTGGTTGAGCAGTTTGGTGGTTATGGCCTATTGTTTAGTGAGATGTGCAGTGCCAAGCGAATACCGCAGGAAAACCGGCACCGATCGACTTATTTCAGGTGGCGGGATGCCGAGCTTTCGCGACTGGTCTGTCAGATTTTCGGTGCCGATCCGGCAGGCATGGCGTTTGCCGCCCGGCGCATAGAAGCCGAAGGGTTTTTTGGTGTTGACATCAATTTCGGGTGTTCTGACGCCGCCATCTGCCGGCAAAATTGCGGGGCGGCGATTTTGAATGCCCCGCGCCTGGCTGTTAAAATCGTATCCGAAGTTCGCAAAGCCATATCCATACCTCTGTTTGTCAAGTACCGCATCGGTTGGCAAGATCGACCCCGCTGGGCAGTTGAAATGGCCCGGCGATTCGAAGATGCCGGTGCAGATGCTTTGACGTTCCATCCGAGGGTTGCACCGGATCGCCGCTCACGACCGCCCAAATGGGAATATATCGGCAGGGTCAAGCAGGCCGTGAGCATCCCGGTTTTTGGCAATGGTAACGTCTTCGATCGGGCGGATTGTCTGAAAATGCTGTTAAAGACCGGCTGTGACGGCGTTGCCGTCGGCCGGATGGCAATCGCCAGGCCCTGGTTGTTCGCAGAGTGGACTGCGGCATATCAGTCTGGAGACGAAATCTATCTGGACTGTGCCTTGCGGTTGGCAGGACTTTTAGAGGCCCATTTTGATGCGCCTCAAGCTTTGCGGCGATTTAAAAGATTTAACTACTATTATGCTGCCAGCTTTAAATACGGCCATACGCTGTACAGTGCCATCCAGCGGGCTGAAAACATGACCGAGGCCAAAACTGCCTCGCAGCGATTTTTTGCGCGGCGGCCCGAAACCGTTGTCAGACCGAATTTGAACTTTTTCAACTAATCGTCTGTTGATCATATTCCCATTAGAAGCCAAAGAAGAAGAAACTCTTATTTTTTCTTTGCAGTGGCTTTTTGGTCTTTTTTACGACGATAATCGGACATTTCACGCACATTGCCCGGGAATCTTTTAATAAAATTCTCCAGCATTTGATAGGCTTCATCATCGGTAAACTGACGCGGCGGGTGCTTACAGAAATAGGCTGATGGTGCTTCCAGCACGCCGCCTTCACCACGCTCGAGGGCCAGCTTTGCACAGCGCAGTGAATCTATGGCCACCCCGGCCGAATTGGGCGAATCCTCCACCGAAAGCCTGAGTTCCAGATCCATCGGGACATCACCGAATAATTTGCCTTCCATGCGAATAAAACAAATTTTGTTGTCTTTTTGCCAGGGCACGTAATCACTGGGGCCAATATGGATGTTTTCGTTTTTCAGCCGCCGGGCAGTAACCGACTGAACAGCTTCGGTTTTGGATTTCTTTTTAGACTTAAGGCGGTGGCGGTTGAGCATATTAAGAAAATCCGTATTACCGCCTGTGTTTAACTGATAGGTTCGTTCCATCTTCACACCGCGTTTTTTAAACAGATCGGTTAAAACGCGGTGGGTAATGGTCGCCCCCAGCTGGGATTTAATATCGTCTCCGATCAACGGCACATTCTTTTCAGCAAACCGCCTGGCCCACTCGGGGTCACTGGCAATGAAAACCGGGATGTTATTGACCAACGCCACCCCTGCCTGCAGAGCGCATTCTGCATAGAAACAGGCCGCTTTCTCTGAGCCGACCGGCATGTAGTTCAACAGGATTTCGGCTCCGGATTCTTTCAAAATAGCGACAACCTCCTCCAGGGAAGGTTCCGGTCGATCTGACGGCAAAAAGGTATAGCGGTCTTCGTATTCTTTCATATGATCAGCGATACCATCCAAGATCCGACCCATTTGGACGGTTACCCCGGCAGCCGGCAGGTGGTCACAAAATACCTGGGTGCAGTTGGGATCAGAGAATATTGCGGAGTTGACATCCAGGCCGACTTTGCGTTTGTCTATGTCAAAGGCCGCCACGACTTCAATCTCAGCGGGTGTGTAACCTCCTATTTCCCAGTGCATCAGGCCAATGGCATCATCCGGGCCCTTATCCCGGTAAAAATAGATCCCCTGCACAAGGGAACTGGCACAATTTCCCAGCCCGGCTATCGCAATTTTGATCTTACGCATATCTGTCACCCCTCCTTTCGATCCATGATACCATTTTTGATCGGTGCAAGCCTTCGTCATCGGGTAAAAACTAAACCACGGCAACAGATGTTAATTAAGAAAATAAAAATATAATGGAATTATATATAGCTGATGAGCGTACGCGTTATTGCTACTAGGATGCGGCTGGCGCCCTCCTCAATGCATCTCGGCTGTATCAGCGCTCATCCCGAGGCTCGGTGCTGTTGGTTAGTTGCGTTTGGCTAATGAGTAACATAAACATTAAGTCACTAATTTCAATAAAGGATTTTCTTACTCATGAATGGCATATATCCGGTTTATCTGTCAAGGGGTCGAACACGATTTAATGTCTTTTTACCTCATGGGTGCAGCCAGGCTTAAATATCTATTTTTTTCGGTAAACATGAGCTTCTTATCGGCCATCACCCTGATCTTTGCGAATTTCGGCATATTGTTGCTGCCAGTCAGAGACCTTTTTTCGGATCGGCTTCCAAATTTTTTTCTGGTAGGTCAGATCTCCCCGGTAGGTCTGTATTAAAAACGGCCTTTATGGTGGTCCTGCGCGGTTCAGACGTCGATCGTCTATGATCCTGAACGATATGATATAAAGGCAATTCGCCTTCTCCGTTGACCACCATATCGATGTCGGCGAAGCTTTTCAAAAGAGCCGGTGCGGCAACTGCCGGAGTTAAGGCCCCGCCCACAACGATCGTTATCTGTGGAAACTTTTTTTTGATGTGCTTGATTGCGTAAAGTGCGGATGTTAACTGGCAGAGCGAAATGCTAAACCCGATCAGCCCATAAGCCTGCCAGTTTTGACTGTGAACAAACGCTGCGGTTGCTTTTTTAATCTTGCGGGTTAAGGCTTTAAATTCAATCTTCTGCAGCCTGGCCCTGCCGGCTGATTCTTTGCGAAAAAGCCTTTCAGCCTGTTGATGGCTCCTGGGATACAGCAGCGCGGCATAGATGCTTTCTGCCAACCAGGTTCGTTCCGAGATTTCATCATAGGTATGATAGCCGATCGCTTCCGCCAGTTGCAGATAAAAATGAAAGGTATCAATTTGCAGATTGGGTATACGGGCATTTAAATACGACTTTAGCGTACCCAGCTGAATGGAAGGGCGGTCGAAAAGAGGCCACGGGGTGGAGATTAATGCAATTTGAGGTGGCGTTTTTTCCGGTTTGTTTTTCATTGGTGATCGTTGCCGAAGGTTTAGGGTTTAGCTAAGCAGCTGGTTTTGGTAAAGGTATCGTTGACCCCGGGTTGAATTTACTTTATACATACAGCCCGGGAGCCGAATTTGACAATGATTTTGTTGCGCATGACGTAAAGCAGCCAGAGACATCCTGCAGATTGAAAAACGAGCCACCCTCAAAATCAATGATATCCCAAACCGGCCCCGAACAAAGAGACGCCGACGGGGCTGAATGAAATCGACCACTTTAGTGGCGCTGCCCGCAACAGCAGAAAAGATAAACGATGACCCAAAAACCGGACCTTGGCGTCACCCTCGGTGACATCAAACTTAAGAACCCAGTACTGACCGCATCCGGCACTTTCGGTTATGCGCAGGAATTTGAGGGGCTGATGGATCTGAACCGTCTGGGGGCCATCATTGTAAAAGGCCTTGCATTGCAGCCCACCAAGGGCAACCCGCCGCCGCGAATTGTTGAAACGCCCTGTGGCATGCTCAATGCCATTGGTCTGGAAAATGTGGGCATAGACGCTTTCACGGATGAAAAACTTCCGTTTTTAAAAACATTGTCGCCGCCGATATTCGTAAATATATACGGCACCTGCATCGAGGATTATGCTGAGCTGGCAGGGCGCCTGGAAGTGCTGGAAGGCATCGCTGGAGTGGAGGTCAATATTTCATGCCCGAATGTCAAAGCGGGTGGGGTTGCTTTTGGTGCCGACCCGCAAGCGGCCTATCGCGTTGTCCGGTCTGTGCGTGAGAAAACCACAAAACATCTTATGGTAAAATTATCACCGAATGTAACCGATATTACCCTGATCGCCAAAGCTACAGAAGAAGCCGGTGCTGACTCGCTTTCTCTGATCAACACCATTACCGGCATGGCCATTGATCTTGAGACCCGACGGCCGAAAATTGCCAATATCACCGGAGGGCTATCGGGTCCGGCCATTAAACCGGTTGCGCTGCGAATGGTATGGCAGGTGGTTCAGGCGACCGAAATCCCGGTTGTCGGTATCGGCGGCATCATCTCCGCAGAAGATGCACTCGAGTTTTTAATTGCGGGCGCATCAGCCGTGCAAATTGGCACCGCCAATTTTATTAACCCGCAAGTGACCATCGATATTATCGACGGGATTGAAGTGTTTTTAGAGCAAAGAAAAATTTCCAGGATTGGCGACATCATCGGGACCCTGGAAACCCATACACCTCAAACATTGGAGTGATGGAGTAATGGGAACCTGTGCATTCGCATCAAGCTTTCACCAATATTCCAACACTCCAATTCTCCAGTATTCCAGATTTACAAGACGATCCCTTCTTTGACCGGATGGGTTTTAAGGTACTCCAGACGGTTTAAACCATTGACATACGCTTTGGCGCTGGCCGTAATGATATCAGGATCCGCTCCGCGGCCTAGTGCCAGTAGGCCGTTTTCTCGCAGGCGCACGGTTACTTCCCCCTGCGCATCGGTGCCGCCGGTCAGGGCGCTGACCGAAAAGCGCAATAGTTCTGAAGCCGTCCCGGTTAGTTTGCCGATGGCATTAAAAGCCGCATCAATGGGACCGTTTCCGTAGCCTGCTCCCTGCACCGGACGACCGTTTATTTCCAGCTTGACGCTGGCCATGGGCAATACGGTTGTACCCGCCGTGACATGCAGGTATTCAAGCTTGAAAATATCCGCCGTTCGCAAAATGCCTTCGGTTACGATGACTTCAAGGTCTTCATCGACCACATGCTTTTTCTTGTCTGCCAGTTCTTTAAAGCGCGTAAAAACAAGATTGATTTCTTCATCGGATAAGTCATATCCCATGCTCTTTAAGCGCGAGCGCAGGGCATGTCGTCCGGAATGTTTGCCCAGAACCAGCTTGTTGGTACTCAGCCCGATCGTTTCCGGCTTCATGATTTCATAGGTCATTGGATTTTTCAGCACGCCGTCCTGATGGATCCCGGCTTCGTGCGCAAAAGCATTGGCGCCGACAACGGCCTTATTGGGTTGCACCATAATGCCGGTAATCATGCTCACCAGCCGGCTGATGGGATGAATGTATTCGGTCTGAATGGAGGTCGTCAGCCCTAAGGAGTTGTTACGGGTGACCAGAGACATGACAACTTCTTCCAGAGACGTGTTGCCGGCCCGTTCGCCGATACCGTTGATGGTGACCTCAGCCTGCCGAGCACCGGCAGTAATGGCCGAGAGCGTATTTGCCGTGGCCAGCCCCAGATCATTGTGACAGTGGATGCTGAGTATGGCTTTATGGATATTGGGCGTGTGCGTGTTGATATAGCTGACCAGCTCGGAAAATTCCTGAGGGATGGCATAACCGACGGTATCGGGCAAATTTACCGTTGTAGCGCCGGCCTCAATGACGGCTTCAAATACTTTGCAAAGAAAATCGCGATCGCTGCGCGAGCCATCTTCGGCTGAAAATTCGACATTATCGGTCAAGGTTCGGGCATATTTTACTGCCTCAACCGCAGCTGTGACGACTTCGTCGCGAGCCATCTTGAGCTTGTATTCCAGGTGAATGTCCGAAGTGGCAATGAAGGTATGTATCCGCGGCTTGGCCGCGTGGCGGATGGCTTCCCAGGCCCGGTCGATATCGCTTTTGGAAGTCCGCGCCAGGGCGGCCACTTCAGTTTTTTCCAGCTTGCCGGCAATTCGCGATACCGCTTCCAGATCGCCATCGGAGGCGGCCGGAAAACCGGCTTCAAGAATATCGACGCCCAATTTTTCCAGTTGGGTCGCAATTCGCAATTTTTCGGCCGTATTCATGCTGGCCCCCGGACTCTGCTCCCCATCCCTTAAGGTGGTATCAAATATCAATACATGGTCGTTCATTTCAATTCTCCTTTAAAGTGATTAAGCTGAATCCTCGATTCGGATACGCTGGGCATTGGCGAGTTTAAATTGAAAACTATCTGCCAATGCCTGCCAGCTGGCTTC
>JASFGH010000159.1:0-8000 GCA_050123865.1 Desulfobacterales bacterium
TCATCGCCCCCCAAGGCGCCGTGCTCTGACGCCCAAACCATCGACCGCAGCGGGTCGTATGCCAGTCCCTGGATATTGCGGTGGCCATAGCTCCAGACCGTTGGTTGCGTATCGGCAGAGTTGACAAAAGGATTGTCTGGCGGAACAGAGCCGTCATCTTTGAAGCGCAGGATTTTTCCCAGATGGCTGCGGCGGTTTTGTGCCTGCTTGCGAATCCAATCGTCCTCCAGTCTGACCGGAGGATTGCCCCCGTCGCCGATAGAGGCCAAGAGGGTTTGATCCGGCAACCACAGCAGGCGTGAGCCGAAATGCTGGCCGCCGAATTTGTTGGTCGCGACTTCAAAAATCACCCGCCAGTTTTCGAGTCTGTTGCCGTTTAAAACAGCAGTCGCCACTCGAGTGCGGTTGGCAATCGTATTGCCGTGCGCGTAAGTGAAATAGACCCGACGGTTTTGTTCAAATCGGGGGTGCAGGCTGACATCGAGCAGCCCGCCCTGACCGGAATCAAAAACCTCCGGTACTCCGGCAATCGAGCCAGAAGCAAGCTGTCCGTCCCGCACCCGTCGCAGCCGTCGGTTACGAGAATATCACCGTTGGGCAGCCAGGCCATACCCCAGGGATGCTCCAGCCCCTGTAGAAGCGCTACGGCGCGAAAGCCCCGCTCGGCCGGGACATCACTTTGAGTAATGTAGGGTTGCGCCAGAAGCAGATCGGTGCACATCACCAGAGAAAAAAAGATAATTATAAAACTCAAACGCGGTTTCATAGTGGAGCCCTCTACTGGTTTGATTTTTTTTGCTTCCTTCGCTGACGAAGCGCTTTTTCTATTTCCACAAGAAAATAAACCAGCAAGGCGAAACCCAATATTTTAGCCCAGTCCGCCCACCCGATGGGTGCACTCCGGAAGATAAAGTTGGCTTGGGGCAAATAGGTGAAAAGCATCTGCAGGATCACCATAACCGCTACACCGGCGAACGCCCAGGGGTTCGTAAATAATCCGCTGCGCAATACAGAATAATTTAAAGAGCGGCTGTTGAACAGATAAAATATTTCGGTAAATATAAACACGTTTACCGCAATAGTGCGTGCCCGATCAATATCCATTCCGCGCCATTCCGCCAATTCGAACAAACCAAAACCACCTATCAGCATCAAAAACCCCACAAAAAAAATGCGGAAAACCAATTCCCCGGTCAGTATGGGCAGCTTGGGATCGCGCGGCGCACGCTGCATGATGTCCGACTCCCGCGGCTCAAACGCCAGCATTAATCCGAGCAGCACGGCGGTGCTCATGTTTATCCACAGAATTTGAATCGGTAGTATCGGCAACGTCACACCGGCGAATACAGCTGCTAGAATGACCAAACCTTCACCGAGATTCGTCGGCAGTGTCCAGACTATAAATTTAATTAGATTGTCAAACACGCTTCGGCCTTCCTCGACGGCGGCAACAATGGTGGCAAAATTATCATCCAACAGCACCATATCAGCCGCTTCCTTGGCAACCTCAGTGCCTTGATGTCCCATAGCCACACCGATATCGGCTTTGCGTAGCGCCGGTGCGTCGTTGACCCCGTCTCCGGTCATGGCAACGACGTTGGATTTATCCTGTAAGGCCTCGACCAGGCGCAACTTCTGCTCGGGGGTTACCCGCGCAAATACGGTGGTATTTTGTGCGGCTTCGATAAGCTGTTCATCATTCATTGCAGCAATATCTCTGCCCTGTATGACGACTTGGTGATCTGCCTCTGACGGCTTGACAATGCGAATTTGCTTTGCGATGGCTTCAGCGGTCAGGGCGTGATCACCGGTAATCATTTTGACGTCAATGCCCGCCTGGCGGCATACTGCCACCGCTTGGTGTGAATTGTCTCGGGGCGGATCCATCATCGCCTGAAGTCCAAGAAATATGAGGTCCTTTCTGTCATGCACCTGATCGATTCCCTGATCGTTTTGCAGTGGGGCGGACTTTGCAAATGCCAGTACCCGCAAGCCTTCGGCGGCCAGATCTGTAGCTACGCGGGTTACGGCTGAATGATCCAGATCAATGCTTGCGCCGTTGGCGCTCAGGGCGCTGGCGCAGCGATCTATTACGGCCTCGACGGCACCTTTCAGGTAGACCGAGCGGTGGCCGGAATTAGGGGCTGCGTTCAACGTTGCCATGTACTGATGACTCGAATCAAACGGGATTTCGTCCTCACGGGGGCAGTCGGTGCGAAGCTGCTCAACGTCAAGCCCGGCTTTGGCAGCCGCCACGATCAGGGCACCCTCGGTGGGGTCGCCGTTGACCTCCCAATGCCCTTCTTGTTGTGAAAGTCGGCTGTCATTGCAAAGCACACCGCAGGTCAGACACTCATGCATCGCTGTTGAATCGTCAGCAGAATCTTTTGCCTCTAGCGGGGTGATTTTCCCTGCAGGGCTGTAGCCTGATCAGTCAACTGAAAAGCGGCCTTGCGGTGTGTAAATTTTCTGCACCGTCATTTCATTTCGGGTGAGGGTGCCGGTTTTGTCGGAACAGATGACGGTTGTGCTGCCTAAAGTTTCAACCGCCGGAAGCTTGCGGATGATGGCACGCCGCTTGGCCATGCGCGATACGCCCATGGCCAGCATGATCGTTATTGCTGCCGGCATCCCTTCGGGAATAGCGCCCACTGCAAGGGCAACGGCAGCCAGAAACATATCGATCAGCGGTTCACCGCGCCACAAACCGACACAAAACGTTAGTGCTGCCAGGATCAGAATCACGATCAGAAGATAGCGGCTGAACTGGCCAATTTTGCGGGTCAACGGCGTCTGCAGTTCCGTGGCGGCCGAAATTAGCTGTGAGATGCGTCCAACTTCAGTTTTATCACCGGTGGCCGTCACAATGCCTGTTGCCCGCCCGTTCGTCACCAGTGTGGAGGCATAGGACATATTGACCCGATCTGCCAAAGGCAATCCTGACTCCAGCGGACCCACCTTTTTATCCACCGGTACGGATTCTCCCGTCAGGGCGGATTCATGAACACGCAGCGTGCGAACATCGATAAGGCGCACATCGGCCGGCACTTTATCACCACTTTGCAGCAAAACGATGTCTCCTGGAATTAAAACAGCCGCATTGACCCTTTCCTGCTTGCCGGAGCGAATGACGGTTGTTTCCGTTTCCATGGTTTGCGCCAGCGCTTCAATGGCCGCTACAGCCTTAGACTCTTGTAAAAAACTGATGACGGCATTGACGAGGATAACGCCGATGATGAATGAAGCTTCAACCCATTCTTGCATGATAAGCGTTACCAGGGCGGCAGCGATCAGAATGTATACCAGCGGCTGATGAAATTGTTGAAGAAACAACAATAGCAAATTCGTTCTTTTTTTGGGTGTGATGACGTTAGGGCCAAAATGCTTCTGGCGGCGGCGTACTTCAAACTGGTCAAGCCCCATATCAAGGTCGCTATCCAGAAAACGGGCTACATCTGCTGGAGGGATGGCGTGCCAGTGTCGGCTAAAAAGTGTCTCCATGTAGAAAACTCCTTATCATCGGTGGTAGCGGGTATTTTTCGTTGAGATTAAGCTGAGTCATATACCATAAAAGATGGCCATATGACACCTAATTTCTGAGTGTCCGGTTCTGCCATTTGTCCATGGCCAGCGCGTTCTTTTAGCAAGTTCTCTATTCTGTTCACCGAATCGAAGGCCTGATACTTGACATTCCTCGGCGCCGATATAACGTATCCATTCAAAGAATGTTATGTTAAATTTTTCATTAGTCAATTCAACTAAAAACTATAAAAAAGGAAGAAAATATTATGGCTGATATGAACAAGCTGCTTGGTCAGCTGCTCGGAAGCGGTGCAGCTGGCGGTTTCGCCGGCGGATTGGCCGGCGGACTGGCCGGTAATATGCTCACCAGCAAGTCGGGCCGCAAAATGGGCAAAAAAGCCCTCAAGATGGGCGGAATTGCTGCCGTCGGTGCGCTCGCCTATGCCGCATACCAGCGGTATAGCTCCGGCCAAAGCACTGGTGCGAACGTTGCACATCAAGCCGTTGATACTAATATCGTTCCGGCTCCTGAGGTCTCGGCATTTATACCGACTGAAGATGATACGGCCGGCCAGGAGACACTGGGATTGACACTGGTTCGCGCCATGATTGCAGCGGCAAGATCAGACGGACGGCTCGATGCCAAGGAAAGCCAGGCCATTTTTCAGCGCATTGAATCGTTAGGTCTGGATCCCGAAAGCCGGGGCTTGCTGGTGGCGGAAATGGGGCGGCCGGTGGACATGGATGAGATCGTCGCAAGTGCGACCAGCCCCGAAGTTGCGGCTGAAATCTATATCGCCTCCTTGCTTGCCATCGATGTGGATACCGCCGCCGAGGAATCCTACTTGAATATGCTGGCTGCCCGCTTAAACATTCCGCCGGAGTTGGCCACAGAACTCCGCCGTCAGGTTGATGCCCAAAGCGAAAATTAGGCCATGAAATTCGCATGACGTTATTGCAGAGCGCGCTGACGAATTTGGACCAAGATCCTGCCGCTTGCCATACTTGTATGCATATTAGTGTAAGCCGGTCGGCAAAGCCAGTCGATCCCTAATACGCAGGTGAAGTCAGCCAACGGCCAGCATGAACAGGAAAGCACATACAATACCTGTAAACAGAATACCTGCAACCGGCCAGCGGACCAACCTTTGCTCCAGTCGATCCAATAAATCCCGTTGAATGAATTGTTTTGAAAAACGCTGGGTGACACCATCGATGTGCGGCTTTAAAACGCCCGGGATTTGCAGCAATTTTTGGAGCCAATTAGAAATAGGTTCTAAAGGTATGCGGTCGAATATTGCCAATATATCGCCGGCCGGTATGATGTGCTCTATTTTGCGTTGGCTTTTGCGCCTAAAAAGATAAAAAATGCTGTAGAGGCCGACACTGAGACCAACCGGCCAGGCTGCAACCCACAGCGTTTTGGTATTGAGTGCTTTGCTAACAGCCAACCTGGCCTCAGTCAAATACCATACTGCGAATATGACAAGGATGACCACAAACATCCACGGCAGCCACAACCCCGCTGACAAATGATCGTTTTTGGAATAATCGGGTCGTATCAAACGCAAGAAACAAATCATCAATAACGATGTTCCAACAGCAGCAAACGGCAGTAAAAAATTAAGCCATTCAGACCAGGGGCCCTCCAACAGATCAACGGTAGATTTTAATGCTGTTTTAGCAATCATGCCGCTGGTAAAAGGTGCCCCGGCCAGCGCTAAAGCTGCTAGGCCTGTTCCTCCCGTCAAGAAAACACGCATCCAATAGTTTCTTGTTGTGCTCGATGTGAAACCGACGCTGAGGAAAAGCGCACCTTTGGCAAAACCATGGTGGACGGCATAGACCGAAACCGCTGCGATCACCAATGGTGCAGCATCAGGCAATGAAAGCCCTATTCCGATACCGGCGGTCATCAGACCCATTTGACTGATGCTGGAATAAGCCAGAAGTGTTTTGGGATTTTTTTGGTTCAGGCCGAAGATTACCCCCAAAAAGGCGGCCAGCATGCCGGCAACAATGCAGGGTGAGCCCCAGACTGCCGTTCCAGGCTGTCCCCATGGAAGAAACCGCAGCCATCCGAGCAGGCCCGCTTTGATCATCGCACCGCTTAAGACCGCGCTGGCCGGAGTCGGGGCCGCCGGATGCGCTAAAGGGAGCCAAACATGCAAAGGTAAGGCGCCGGCCTTGATGCCAAATCCAACCAGAACAAGCAAAATCACCAGATGATTTGACGGCATAGATGCTATCGTATTCAAGCTCAGTGAGACGGTTGTCCGAAAAATCAGCGCCAAGGCTGTGAAAAGCAAAATTTCACCAAATATAACCAAAATGATATAGATTTTCCCCGCTCGAAGGGCATCCTTATCCTGATTATGGACCACCAAGCCGTATGAAGAAAAACTCATCAGCGCAAAAAACACATAAAAAGTGATCATATCCTGGGCAATAATCAGGCCGAGATTGCCGCTCATCGCCAGCAAGTAGAAGAAAAAAAAGCGCGATCGGCGAGGATCGGTGGCCAAATACCGCTGCCCATAGATCCCGGATAAAAACCACAAGGCCGCAGTGAAAAATAAAAATGTGCATCCAACGGTATCCAAGCCCAATTGTATTTCAAGTAAAAACCAGGTCAACTCGACATGCCCGCCGAACGGGCCCGTTACACTTACAGCGAGAGCCGGCAGAGCCGACCATGGTGCCAATCTAAAAAAGGCAGTCTGCCATCTTCGAACGGCATAGCAAAGGCCTAAAACAAGGGGCAACGCTGCTGTCAAAATGATCAAAAGCTGATTAGAAAAAGATAATGTTGAATTCATAGCGATTATGGACTGTACTCTGCTGCTGCAATCAAGCGCGTCCACTCCAAGGGACTAAATGGTGCATCCGCCAGCAAACCGGCCGTCAGCGCCAAAAATGCGGTAACCAAGGGCGGAATAAAAAGCAACCAATGGGTTTCCAACCTGCCGAAAACATGCTCGGCGGGCCAGGTGCCAGGGGGGGCTTTGAACCAGGCTTTATAGATGATGGGTAAAAAATAGCCGGCGTTCAGTATGCTGCTGGATAGCAGCACGAGGATAACCCAACCTTGCCCGGCGGCCAGAGCCCCTGTTCCCAGATACCACTTGCTGATAAAACCAGCCATCGGTGGTACGCCGATCATTCCCATGGCACCGATGGTGAATGCGGCCATCGTCCAAGGCATCCGGCGTCCCGCGCCGTTTATTTCGCTAACGTGATGGATGCCCAAAGTTTCGGCCAGATTACCGGCGCAGAAAAAAAGGGTGATTTTCATCAATCCTTGATGAACCAGATGAACCACACCGCCAATGGTCGCAATTGGACCAAAGATGCCGGCTCCCAGAGCAATATAGGAAACCTGGCTCACCGTGGAATAAGCCAATCGCTTTTTTAACTCGTCCTGGTATAGTGCTTTTATTGAGCCGTAAATGATGGTAAAAGAAGCCAAATAAGCCAATGGATTCAGAAGCCCTAATTGCTGCATCACTTCAACGCCATAAACATCATATACAACCCTAACAATACCAAAGGCGCCGGCTTTAACGACGGCTACGGCGTGAAGCAGAGCGCTTACAGGTGCTGGTGCGATCATTGCCATTGGCAGCCAGCCGTGTAACGGAACCAGTGCCGCTTTTACTCCCAAACCGGCAATTAATAGAAAAAAAATGATTTTGAATTCACGATGATACTGCTGTGCAAAACCCGCCAGCATACCCCCTTCCGTAAAATCCAGGGGGCCGACCAGTGATTTTAACCATGCGATAGCAAACAGCAGCACCGTTCCACCGGTCAAGGTATAAGCCAGGTAAATTTTTCCAGCCCGCATACTCTTTTCTGTTCCACGATGAACGACCAGCGGATAGGTCGAGATTGTCAGCATTTCATAAAACATTAAAAAGGTCATCAAATTGCCTGCCAATGCAATACCCATGGTTGAACTCACACAAAGGCTGAAAAAACCAAAAAACCGGCTGCGGGGCTGTGGTGATTCTTCCAGGTAACCAATCGCGTAAATTGTGGTTACAAACCATAAGATGGCGGACAAAGCTGCGATGAGCACCGACATTTTATCGGCATTTAACGCCAAATCCAAACCTGGTAATAACGGCAGACGCGTTTCGTAGGTATGACCATTAAAAACACCCCAGACCATGACACCGATCAGCACCAATTTGATCGATGCGGCGAGCATATTCAAAGTCGTACGCCATCCGTGACGAACTTCCGGCAACATGAAAATAATGATACCGGGAATCAGTGAGCTTAGTATAATGATTAGGGGCAATGAAGCATCAAAACTCATGGCAAAACCATTTGAAGAACCGGACCGCTTAGCGGCGGGTTGATTTGCAACAAAGCCAATGGATAGGGTGCAACGATTCCCAATATGAGCGCAACAACGGCCAAGACCAGGGCCGGGTATTGAAAGCCCAAGGAGATGGGGCGAGCGTCAAGGG
>JASFGH010000160.1:0-7999 GCA_050123865.1 Desulfobacterales bacterium
AACGATTAAAATGACATCGGTGTCTTTTACAGCCTCTTCAATAGCCATGGTAGCACCGCTGAGTTTACCACCGGCTCGAATGTCCCCATCTAAAAATATCTCTTTTTCTTGCCTGATTTTCAGATAGTCTTCCGTCTCTTCAAGGGGCTCATACATCATGACGGGATAGCCTTTTTCAGCGATCTGCCCGCAAACGGCTCTGCCGCCATGGCCACTGCCTAATACAGCGTATGTTAATTTTTTTTTCATTTCGAATTCTTCCGTTTAAAGTTATCAATAGGCGTCCAGCCACAGTTTAAACCTCAAATGCTTTTGCTGGGCCTTGGAACTTTGGTGACTGAACGTTAACTAAAAAAAGAATTTATAAACTACAGTTTCAGTAAAGATGGCATGCGACGGCGTGCCCTGGCTTTACCTCTTTAAGGGGTGGTTCAGTACCCCTGCATATGTCCATCACCTGCAAGCATCGCGTCTGGAAACGGCAGCCGGGCGGCGGATCAATGGGTTGGGCAACTTCGCCTTTAATTTCAGGGATGGGCCTGGTATAAGCGGGGTCAGGAATCGGGACCGCGGCTATGAGGGCCTGTGCATAAGGATGAAGGGGCTCGGTGATCACGTCTTTAGTGATGCCCAGTTCCATAATCCTGCCCAGATACATGATCATTAACCGCTCCGAGATGTTGGACAGAATGGAAAGGTCGTGGGAAACGTAAATACATGAAAAGTTCATTCGTTCGGACAGATCTCGAATGAGGTCCAGTATTCCGGCCCGAATGGAAACATCCAGCATCGACAAAGGCTCATCAGCAATAACCAGATTTGGTTCCAGAACCAGAGCCTGGGCAATACCCACTCGCTGTCTTTCCCCGCCGCTCATCTGGTGGGGATAACGGTTTTTATACTCGTCAGGTTCTAATCCGGCCATCGCGATTGTTTCCAGAGTTCTCTTGCGGATCTCGGCTTTATTTTTATCGGTAAGCGCCCGCAGCGGCTCTGCCACCAGATCGAAAACCGTATACCTCGGGTTAAGTGACTCATAGGGATCTTGAAAAATGAGCTGAACTTCACGGCGATATTTCCGAATCTCTTCTTTCGACATCTCGCTGATGTCGTTTTCTTTGTAGCGGATGGTACCGCCGGTCGGTTCTCGAAGTTTGGCGATAGCCAGGCAGCAGGTAGACTTGCCGCAGCCTGACTCTCCAGCCAATCCCAAAATTTCGCCGGCCTCCAGGGAGAAGCTCATTCCATCGACGGCCTTGATGATTCTGGGTTTCTTGCCGCCTACCAGTTTAGCCAGAAAGGTGGGTTCGAGATAGAAATACTGTTTTAAGTCGCTAACATCGAGGATTGCCATGTTTTTTTGTCTCCCGCTAGTTTGCGAAATTCTTCTACATGATCGGTACGAATGCAGTGCACGAAGTGCCCTGGTTTTATCTCTATATCCTTTGGCCTTTCCTTTTCACATTCCGGAATGACAAAGGGACACCGGAAGGCAAAGAGGCACCCGGGAAGGTCTCCCAGTAAGGATGGCGGCGAGCCGGGAATGGATATGAGCTCCCGATCGAGGGCCTGAATGCTGGGAAAGGCATTTTTAAGACCCAGCGTATAGGGGTGATAGGGCTCATTGAAAAGCTCCATCGATTCGGCAAATTCCATCAAGCGGCCAGCGTACATAATTCCGATACGATCGCTCATTTCCGCAATGACAGAAATGTCATGGGTGATGAGTAATATGGATACCGATGACTCGGACATTTTGCGGATTTCCTTGATGTTTCTCAGGATCCGTTCCTGGACCAGGACGTCCAGGCCGGTTGTTGGTTCATCCATAATGACCAGGTCAGGATTTAAAACCAGGGACATGGCGATCATGGAACGCTGGCGCATACCGCCGCTGAATTCATGGGGATAGGCCTTCATCATGCCGGCCTGGAGGCCCACAGCGTCAAAAAGCTTTTTGACAATCTGTTCACATTCCACTTTGCTGTAATCGGTGTGGGCCTGGATCGCTTCGATGCACTGGTCTCCGACCCGGTAGACCGGATTGAGGGCGTTCATGGCACTCTGGGGGACCAGGCCAATCCCTCGCCAGAGAATCTTTTCCCGAAAATCTTTCTCCGGCATGGAGAGAATATCCTGTCCTTTGAAGTTCATTTTGTCAGCCGATACATGAGCGCTTTTGGGAACCAGACGAATAAGGGTGCGAATAAGGGTCGATTTGCCGCACCCAGATTCACCGGCCAGGCCGACGACCTCGTTTTCATCGATGGATAAAGAGATCCCGTCATTGGCCTTTACGACACCTTGCTCTGTTTGATAATGCGTTTTGAGATTTTCTATTTCTAGAATCATATCGTGTTATCTCCGCTATCGCTGTTTTAAGCGTGGATTGGCCACTTCCTCGTACGCCCGGGAGATGAAAACAAGTGCGCTGACCATCAGAATAATACAGATCGAAGGCCAGGCGAACCACCACCATGCCGTTCGGATCTTTCCCGAAATCCAGAGGCTATAAAGCATGCCGCCCCAGGTAAGGTTGTCCGGATCGCTAAATCCTAAAAAGCTGGCCCCGGCCTCAGCTAAAACGGACCAGGCAATGTTAAAAGAGGTATAGAGCAGTAAAAGTGGCAGAATATTGGGCATGATGTGTCCGTAAATGATGCGCAAATTGCTGCAGCCTCTAGCCTTGGCCGCCATGATGAACTGCCGCTGCCGGATGGAAAGGGCCTGCGAGCGAACCACCCGGGCCGAGGTGCGCCAGACGATGCAGCAGATGGCAATAATCACGAACCAGATATTGCGACCGAAAAGTGATATCAGGACGATTAAAAAAGGCAAAAATGGCATGCCGTAAACAATATCGGTAAAGCGCATCAAAATTTCGTCAATTTTTCCGCCATAATAGGCCGAGAAGAGTCCGATGTTGGCGCCGATGACAATGGAAATCAGCCCGGACACCAATCCGATCAGGAATGTGGTCCGCGTCGCATAGATCATCTGGCTCAAAATGTCGCGGCCCATGGCAGTGGTGCCCAGTGGAAACTCCAAGGATGGCGGCCTTAGCATGGCCAGTTTGCCATTGGAATCCCGCAGCGAGTCCCATAAATCGTGTGGGGCGATCCAGGGGGCCAGGATGGCGACCACAGCAAAAAAAATGAGGATTACGGCGCCGAATATACCAAAACGATTACTTGTGATAATGCCGTACTGGGTAACAAAAAAGTCTTTTATACTTTCCAGTTTCATTCCATTGGCTCCCTTTATAATCGGTTTTGAACATATTAAGACCGGCAAAGCCATTTTAGGTTCGCCGAATATCCCGCGGCGGCCTTGCTGCTCGACGACATCCAATGTATGCGCAAGCTCGGGGGATCTTTAGTGTTTTCCACCACCTACAGATATCCTCGGATCCAGATAACAATAGGCAATATCAGACACCAGGTTCAAGACGATGACCAGAGCTGCCAAAAGCAAAAAGGTGGCCTGGGCCACCGGGTAGTCGTGCGCAGTGGCCGCTTCGACCATCAACTGACCCATACCAGGCCAAGAGAAGACCTTTTCCACGATGACCTGTCCGCCTAGTGCAAAACCAATCAGGACAGATGAAACGGTAAACACCGGCAACAGTGCATTGCGGGCAGCATGTTTCATCATGACCCGAGTAGGGGACAGTCCCTTGGCCTGGGCCAGCTCGATGAAGTCACTGCCCGTCACCTCGAGCATGGAGTCCCGCATGATCAGCATCGGTGTGGCCAGGTAGTAAAAGGCGGTGGTAATGGTCGGCAGCACCAGGTGGTGCAGAAAATCTTTGCTGAAAAGCATTTGAATTCCGGTTTCTAATCGCATGCCCGGCGAAGCCATACCGCCGGTGGGAAAAAGATCAAGCCGGTAGCTTAAGATCATTAAAAACAGGATGCCGGTCACAAACGGCGGTGCGGATTGAAGGACCAGGGCGCCCACAGTGGAACCCACGTCCAGAGCGCCACCGCGTCGCCAGGCCATTACCATGCCCAGGCCGGCGCCAAACACCAGGGTAAAGCTCATAGCAGCGCCCATCAGAAAGATGGTGTTCCAAAAACGATATTTTAGGATACCGAACACTTCATGCTGCGTGGTGTAAGACCGGCCCCAGTTCAGGGTGACAATGTTTTTTAGGTACAGCACATATTGAACGATTAGAGGTTTATCCAGTCCAAAGGACTCTTTTAATCTGGCCTGGGCAGCCTCATCCAGGGCCGGACTGATCACCTGGGCGGTCGGATCGCCGGGCATGACACGAAATATAAAAAATAGGATGGTAGCGACCGCAAATAACGTCAAAATCGTGTATAAAATTCTGCGGATGATATATTCTTGCACCTTTGTTCTCCTCTATTTAAGGTGGAGGCGACCTCAGGGTTCAGGCCGCCTCCTTTGCCGGAAGGCCATATTTGACCTAGGCCGGATAGTGGAGTTTGCCCTTTTTCCAGGTATAGCCTGCATCGGCCAGGATCTTCTTAGCCTTGTTGATGTCCTCCGGGAATGGTTTGACCGCCGGGTTGTGCCAGAATTTATTGGCCGGTGCGATGACTGAACCACCTGGATCAGCCAGGCCGGACAATATGGCCTCGATGATTAAATCTTTGGGAATGACGTGGGCTATGGCCTTTCTGAAGGCCGGATCATTCAGTGGCGGTCGGCGAGTATGATAACCCAGGTTGTAGAAGCCGTGGTTGGGATACCCTTTGGCAACAACGTTTTTGACCTTTTGCAGGTCCAGTAAAAGGCTGGGTTTGAGGATGTAGCGATTGCGGTCGCATTCGCCTTTTTCAATAGCCGCCGCAACCGCATCATGAGAACCGTAAACGATCCCGATGATCCCGGCGCACTTGGGCGGATTAAAGTGCTCCTTAAACGCAGAGACCTTGAATTCCCGGCCCCGGTCCCAGTAATCGAGCTTGAACGGACCGCTGCCGATGGGTTTTTCGTTCGGATAGTTGAGCGGATCGCTCACATCCACTTTCTCGGGAATATCCTGCCAGACATGTTTGGGGATAAGAAACATGCCGCCCAAAAGATTGGGAATAAAGGGGGCGTAAGATTCCGCCAGCTTGATTCGCACGGAATTAGCGCCCGTGATATCGACGCTTTCCACCCGTTTCAGGATCTGGTAGAAGAAGGGGTGCTTCCACTGCTTGCAGTAATCGAAGGTAAACTTGACGTCTTCGGGGGTCAGCGGTTTGCCGTCGTGCCAGAGCATACCTTTACGGATGTTTAAGTCAAGCGTCAACTTGTCGATCACCTTGTAAGACTCGGCCGCCCAGGGCACCATGTTCCCGTCAGGACCGACCCTGAACAGGGGATCATAGATCATCCGCAGCTCCATGAACTCCGTGGTGTCCTTGGCAGCCACCGGGTTCATCAGTTTCAAAGGTGTCGGCCGGGCCGTCCGAACATAACCGTCACCCTGCACAACTTCCATGTTAATGTCCGTCCAGAAACTACCGGTGCCTTCACCCAGCATGGGGACGACATTCTTGATGCGATCGGAGCGATAGACGGTGGTCATCTGCATATAGGCAACCACGGTCAGGGCTTGTGCTTCATGGCATAGCTCCTGGGCTTTGAAGACGATTTCTTTTCTTTTCTCAATGTCCATTTCCTGTTGCTGGGCCAGCGCCACTTTATCGATTTCAGGATCGTTGAGGCCATACCAGTTGTAGCCGCCCTTCTTATATTGCGAAGAATGGTGAACCTGGTAAATGAAAACATTGGGGTCGATACGAATGGAGGCGCCGGAGAGCATGACAAACCACATGTCATAATCGTGCTCCATGATCACCTTCTGGACATTCAGGTTGTAGTCGATCGGATTCGCCTTGACGTCCCACCCGATTTGCTTGAAAGCATCGGCGCAGACTCTAGCCACCTCCGGTCTGACCGGGTCCATGGTGGCAGTGGCGGTTGTAATCTTCATGGAATCGACCGGCGCTCCCGCTTTGGGCGCGGCGAAGACGGCGCCAGGGCCTGCGAACATGGTGGCCCCGATTGCCCCCCCTGTTATTTTCATAAACTCACGTCTTCCGATTTTACGTTCATACATGATAAGCCTCCTTATTGTTTGATGAATTCTTGCGGCAGCAGATTATTGCGGCCAAGGAAATTACTTGCCGTTTTAATATGGTCAAGCCAGGTTGATAGGAATCAAATTTGGTTACTTTTGAACATCAAAAAGGTAACCGGGGTTAAACAACAGATTTTACCAAGATTATGCCATGCTTATTAGGAAAAAATTGGGCGTTAAAATCTATAACCTGCTATAATCGCATGCTATATCGCTGGAGTAGATAGGTGGTTTGCTAATTTATAGGATAGTAAAATTGTATAAATTAACTACAATTCAAAATCAACCTTTTTTATTTAGAATTTGGACGGCAGAGCTTTTTTTTTAAAGGGCTATTTCCTAAACCCGGCCAAATCCGAATCACCCCGAACAGCGCACGGATGACAATCCAAAAAGCTGTAATGAGCCAGATCCAGGTCAGCGCGCCGGCCATGCTTTCATCGAGCAGATAGATAGCCACAGCGCCGCAAGTGGTTGCGATAATGATTGCATTTCTCAAATAACGAAAGTCACCGGTGCCCCAGTGAATGCCATCGGTGGCAAAAGCCAGCGCATTGACCGGCTGTATCAGAGCGGCTATGGCCCAGGCCGGGATGAAAAGGTTTATCACAGAAGGGGGAACCAGAAATGTTATCACAAGAGGCTTTCCAAACCACAGGACGAAGCCCATCACCAGGCCGGTGATAAAACTCCATAAACAAACAATCCGCGCAACCCTTCTGGTTTGATCCATCAGCCGGGGGCCGATAAAATACCCAACCAGGCTTTGCCCGGTGGTCGCATAAGCGTCAAGAAACAGGAACGAAAATACCCAGACTTGCCGAACGGCCTGGTGTGCGGCCCCTGCATCCGGGCCGATGCGGGTGGCCGCCCGTGTGGTAATTATATAAAAAGCGGTCAGCAGGCCGGTGCGAATAAAAAGATCTCGCCCGATTTTAAACAGCTTGCCGACATCACGAAATCGAATGCGATTCGGAAAGCCGATGCGTTTATGGACGATCCAAACCAGACAGCCGGCACCGAACCACTGACTGAAGGTACTGGCCAGCCCGGCACCGAAAACACCCAGGCGCGGAAACGGGCCGTAGCCGAATATCAGTAGGGGGTCCAGTATGATGTTTAGCGTGTTGATACTGATCGCCACATAAAGGGGCGTTCGCATATCCTGCATTCCCCTGAAAATGCCAAAGGCGGCTATGGTAAGTAAAACAGCCGGCGCCCCGAACAGTCGAATTTGAATGTATTGCGCAGACAAATCATAAACAACCCCGCTGGCCCCCATGACCCGCGAAACATAGGGCACGAAAGGTAGGCCAAAAATAACCAGCAGCAATCCGATCAGGGCTGCTAGGGCGAGAGCAGAGCCCCCGATTTCTTTTGCAACGTTGAATTCCTGGCGACCATGGCCTTGGGCAACTTCTGTTTGCGTTCCAATCCCTAAAAAATTAAACGCCCAAAAGATGCCTGAAAGCGTTACTGTGCCTACACCAAGTGCAGCCAGGGACTCTGCGCCCAGGCGAGCGACAAAAGCGGTATCCACCAGTCCCGTTAAAGGCTCTGCCACCAGCGACAACAGCACCGGCAAAGACATGGACAATAGGGTCTTGTGCGGCGATACTACAAAAGGATGATCATTTTTCAAGTTGTTAGCGATCTTCACGCTGCGATCCGCCGGATGAACCATAAAAAATTAATAGCGATTATTATAATCCGTTTGGCCGTATTTCGATCTGATGCAATTGTTCCGTGATAGTTAAAATCGCAGCAGGGCGCAATAAAAATCAGATCCAGTGGCGATTCAAATCTTGCGGCAAAAAATTTACACCTGGACTTGTCAGGGCCTGTCATGGTCTGTTACGGTAACCGCAAGATTACGATAAAGGAAGCGACTACGAT
>JASFGH010000161.1:0-7976 GCA_050123865.1 Desulfobacterales bacterium
CGCATGGGCGACCTGGTCCAGGACCGTTTCCATTTTTTCGCTTTTGGTAATAATGTTTTCAAAGCCGTAGCGCTCTTTGACAATTTTTTTAAGGTTCTTAACTTCTTTTGTCAGCCGGCTGCGTTCCAGACCGTTACGGGTCTGCAACAAAAGCTCCTCGTGGTCGAAGGGTTTGGTCAAATAACTATAGGCCCCTTTTTTGATGGCGGCCACGGCGCTTTTGATCGTGCCGTAGGCCGTCAGGATGATGACCGGCATTTCCGGGTGAATTTGGTGTAAGTCCTGCATCAGGCGAATGCCGTTTTCACCTTTGAGTTTCAGATCAAGCAATGCGGCATCAAACGTATATTCTGCTGCCAGCGCGAGCGCTTTTTCTGCTTCAATAGCGGTGGTCACCCGGTATCCCTGAGCTTCCAATCGCATACGGATGACTTTGAGAATGCTGGGGTCGTCATCAACTACCAGAATTTTCTCCATTTCCTTTTTCCTTTGGTTCTTCGGCCTGCGGTATGGCTTCTCGCTTTTTTTCTTCCATATGAATATCGATGCGCTTTAATTTTTCCAGTTGGTCCTTTAGCTGGCTTATTTCCTTTTTCTGGATTTTAAGCCTCTTCTCCAGAGGGGCACTGCGCTGGTTTAAAAATCGTATCTGATCTTCCTGGGCTCTGAGCTGTCCCAGCACTGCCAGCCACAGATGGGCTTCCGGTTGCAGGAGACTAGCGGGATAGCGGTCGATGATGCTTTGAAAGGATTGCAGCGCTTTCTGGATATCCCGGTCCGGATTGTCCGGGTGCGCATAGATCATGCCGATCTGAAAAAGCGATTGATCCGCCAGGGCTGCCGGATCCTGCGCCAGCACGCGCTGGTTTATCTCAAGGGCATAGCGGTAATCGCCCGTGACGAATCGTTTCCTGGCCTCAAGCAACAGTTTTTCACCGTGTGGCTGTGGCGGCCAGTGCAGGCATCCCGTGGCCGTCAGAGCCCATATCAGGGAACAGGTAACGAAAAGTAAAAGCTGCTGCCCTGTCCGGGTTTGCTTCGCACCCATATCTTACCTCCATGGTCGGCGACGATGTGTTTGGCAATCGACAACCCCAGGCCCGTTCCCAAAGGGGTTTTTCGTCCGCCGTCAATACGTTGAAATCGATCAAATATTTTTCCCATATTCTCCCGCGGAATGCCGCAACCCCTGTCAGCCACGCAGACCTCGATCCAATGCTGTCCATGGTTTTTCAGGGAGGCGTCAATGATCACTTTTCCACCGGAAGCAGAAAATTTTAGGGCATTGCCGATCAGATTTTCCATGACCTGGGCAATCCGCTCTTCGTCCATTTTAACAGCCGGCAGGTTGAGCGACGGTCTTAATTCAAGATCAATTTTTTTTCGTTGGGCGATCGGCGCCAGTTTTAAAACCGTTTGCTGGATTACCGGAAACAATAGACCCCGCTTTAGTTGATAATCCATCATTTTGGCTTCCATACGGGACAAGTCCAGGATGCGGTTCACCGAATCAATCAACCGTTCACATTCTTTTTGCGTAATGGCCAGCAATTCCTTTTGCTTGGCGGGAACATCGGCATAAGTGCCTTCCATGAGCATCCGGCTGGCCTCTTTCATGGCCGTCAGCGGCGTTCGCAGGGTGTGGGAAACATGGCTGATAAAGTCCTTTTTCATCTCATCCAGTTCCCTGAGGCGCTCGCACATCAGGTTGAAATCATCTGACAACTCCTTGATTTCCGGTGGTGACGCAATATTATCAATTTCTTCAAATTTACCCTTGGCAATTTCCCTGGTCATCTTCTGCAATCGTACAATCGAACGATTGATGCCGCGCGTGTTATAAAAGGAAATCAGCAATCCCAGCAGGATGGCCAATGCGGCCGTAATTGTTGTTACCTGTAAAACCCGGGAGCTAATCTGGCTGGATGTCGTTATTTTTTTATCGCGCTGCATACGGCTGGTGTGAATCATTTGTTTGAGGCGCTGATTGATTTGATCAACCAGATGATCTTTCTGTCGCTGGAACTTGAGACGCGGGTAGTTTGGATTGTTTTTCAGGGCTTCGATTTCAGTTCTGAACAGCAATAAAAATTGGCCGTAATCGGTCTGGATTTGGCCAAACAGATTTTTGTTTTCTACCGTATCCGGCAACGCTTCCAATTTGCGGATATCATCAATTATCTGAAGCTGCATCTCCCAGAATTTTTTTAAAAAATCAGCATCGCGGGAGATGAGATATTTTTTCTCAAAACTGACCTGGGAAAAGAGCTTATCCAAAAAATGTTCCGTCAACGTCAAGCGGTTCACGTGCACGGTTGCAATTTCACGGCTGAGACCATTGAGTTGATTGAGTTTTAAGGTCACATAAACGCCCAGAAACACAACCAGCAATAAGATGGCTGCATAGCCAAAAGTTAATCGTTTAAAGATGGTTAGTTTCATTTTTAAGAAGGCTTTGGTGTAAGCACAAATAAGAGGGTATGCAGACGGATCCGTGAAGGGATTTGCAGCCAGTCTGACCCCAGGCTGCCGGAATCGGGATAAAAGGGGCAACACGTGCCCCTTTTATCCCCTTAAAAGAAAGACAAGTGCTAGCCTTCCTTGTTGATTGATTTTATATTTTTGTTCTTATCGTATTCAATCATTACCTGATCGCCTTTTTGCAGGGTTTTCAGGTCCTCGAGTTTTTGTCCGGCATTGAGCATGATGGTTTTGCCTTCCGGACTCATAACTTCCAGCATACCGGAATTTGGGTCCACCGATACCACTTCACCTTTAATTACCCCAGCGTGACTTCCGGCCTGAGAAGCGCTAACAGCTGCAAAAGAAATGGCAAACAGAGTAATGATCAACATTGAAATGGGCTTATTTAATATGAGTTGACGCATTGATTTTCTCCTTTTTGGTTTAGAATTAAAATGAATGGATTCGTTATGATTTCCAAATTAACGCTACTTCCCCCGCTAAAGTGCACCTCCTTTCCGTGCGGTTTGATTTGCTGTCTGACAGCCCATTTCAAATGTCAGGATCGATTCGATTACCGGATTCGCCTGGCTTAACCAAATGCAACGATTTCCATGGATCCCTTCGATACCGATATTTGAAAGAGCAAGGGCTGTGCCATACAGGTATAGTCTGTTTATCTTATTGATATTTATCTATTTTTTTAGTTTATTCGCTGTGGGGCAGCCTGGCTTCGCATAAATTTTATTACAGGCAAGGCAGTCTGCTCCCGGCATAAACAGTATAATTTGTATAAATATCAAGTTTTTAAAAAGTGTATCTTTTTTGTGGCCGGTTTGTATGGTTTTGTCCTAAAAGATACGATGGGACGGCTGCCACAGCCGGTCGAGACGCGGGCAAACCCTGCTTTATAATCGATTGAATGATGTAATCCGGACTGTATTCAACAATAACCTGATCTCCCGACCGCAAGGCCAGTCGTTCGCTTTTAGGACTGGTGCTCAGTGTTAAGATGTGGCCGCGGTGTTCTTGTGAGCCCATCGTAACCGAACCGATATTTTTACTGATGATGGTTCCCATCGCTATCCGGGTCTTATGATAGTGTTTCTCGAAAGGTATTGCGGCAACACCGGCAACAGAAATGACGAAAACGGTGATAAGCCAGCGCGAAATTTGGATAATGTCCAGGGTTTTTTTCAGCAAAATGATCACCTCCTTTTCGGTTGCTTATTATAAAAGCAAACGGGATGCCAAAGTGACCGGAAAACCCATAACTATTTATTATTGTTATAATTTATTAAATTGAAGTCTTTTTTGGTGTTTTCTAATTGTATGGTTTTGCCTGCACCATTGTATGCGGCCCGCCAGCATAAAGCGGCATAACCTAACGGAAACATACGTTTTTTTAGATAGCGGTTGAATTCATACACACCGTAGACTTTTTTATTCGGTTTTGCTCTGCCAGGATGGGGTGAGTATGAAAAATGATACATTGCGGAGCATGGCGATGAAGCTCAGAAGACAATTGAAGGAGGGCAAAAAATGTATGCTTTGACGCTGACAGCGAAAAATAGAATGAATCCAATGAGATGGTGGCTGGAAAGCCTCAGTCTCCACGCAAAAAGCGGTCCAGTTCGGTTTTAAGCGTGCGCCAGCCGCGGCCGACTTTAATGGCCCTGATGCGACCTTCAGCTATGTATTTGAGGTAAGTGGGACGGGAAATCTTAAGATACTCACAGGCCTCTTTGGTGGTATAAATGTTCTCTTCGCTGAATTCATCAAACCCGTTGGCAAAATTCCCGCTTCGTCGATCAAACCCGCTGCGTCTGTCGCTAATTTTGCGCCGATCTTCACCGCTTCTGCGCTGTACGATATAATCATTGGCCATAAATACCACCTGATGTTGAGAATGTGTCGAAAAATTATCTTGGCTTTTGGCACACTCTTGTATCGGCAAATGGCTCGTTTTTCTTTATGGTTATTTTATAGAGGTTGTCAAAAAAACGTTCCGATTGCGGAACGCTTTTTTATTTCCCCTTTTTATTCTCCAAAAGGGGATATTTTGACTCCCAAAAAAAGCGACCATCCCTCATCCGGTCAACGGCCAGAAAAACGGTAAGATAAAAACGATGATCAGCAGGATTACAAGGGTCAGCAAACCGCCGACTTTGATATAGTCCATGAAACGATAGCCCCCCGGTCCCATGACCAGGATGTTGGCCGGGTGCGATATAGGGGTCATTAAACTGGCCGAGGCGGCCATGGCCACAGCCATCAGCAACGCATGCGGGGAGAGCCCTAAATTGGCCGCGGTGCTTAAAACGATGGGTGCCATCAGGACGACCAGAGCGGCGGTGGGCACAAAGCAGGTGGCCAGAAACGTCAGGCTGACCAGGCCGAACATCACCGCTGTGGGTCCGTAGGGCCCCACTAGCGCGACCACCGCCTCGGCGATCATCCGGGCAGCGCCGGTATGATCTAGTGCCGTTCCCAGAGGCAGCATGCCGGCGATTAAAAAGACAGCCTTCCATTCAATTTGCCGGTAGGCCTCTTCCATGGTCAGGCAGCCACAAAGCACCATTAAAGCCGCCCCCACCACCGAGGCAATGTAAATGGGTACCCAGCCCATGATGACCGGAAAAAGAACCATCACCATGATCAAAATAGAGATCTTCATCTTCTCCAGTCGCACTTCGCGTTGAGCCATTTCCGTCAGGACCACAAAATCCGGCTCGCGACCCAGCAACTGAAGCTTGCTCCGCGGGCCCAGCAGCAAGATGGCATCGCCAAAACGCATGTCCATGTCTCGCAGGTCGGACCGATAGGCCTTGCCCCGGCGCCAGATGGCCAGAACATTTAAACCGTATTTTTCACGGAAATTCAGCTGGCGCAACGTTTTTCCCGCCAGGGTGGTCTGAGGGGAAAGGATGGCCTCCACCACGCCAACATTTTCGGTGACCAAAGACTGGATATCCGGACGTGTGCGCCGTTCAATTTGCAGTTTTTCAAGTTCGCCTAACTCTTCAAAATCACGCAAGCGACCTTCAACCGCCAACCGATCGCCGGCCTGCAGGATTTCTTTGGGCTCGGGCATGATGATAGGCTCGTTTCCCCGCATGATTCCCAGAACCCGACTGCCCAGTGCATCTCCCAATCGGCTTTGCTGGAGTGATTTTCCGGCCAGCGGCGAGTCCGGTGGTACCTGCATGACCATCAGACGTTCATGCAGATGATAAACCTCGATCAGTTCCCGGCGGGGAACAAAACGAAATTGATCGAATCCGGGTTTTTCAGCGAGCGCCTCCAGGTGCTCCCGGTGGCCGGCCAATAACAAGCGATCATTGGGCTGCAGGGGTTCATCCGATAAATGGGTTCGTTTGGTGCTGCCGTTGCGGTATATAGCCAGTACATTGGCGCCGAATTGTTCGCGAAATCCCAAAACGTTGAGCGTTTTCCCAATATACCGGGAAGCCGGCGCTAGGCGCACCTCGCCGATTTTGATCTCATCCGAGTACGGTTCGGTGATATCGATTTGTTGGTTTTCCACAATCAACTGCTGCCAGTTTTTCATATCATCTAAATTTCCAATGTGACCCTCAACGGTCAGCAGGTCATCGGCCTGTAAAATGTCTGACGGCCCGGGCGCCAGGGTGGTGCGCTCATCGCGGGTGATCCCGATCACATTCCAGCCCAGGATCGATCCCATGCGGCTGTCTGCCAGGGTTTTGTTGATCAGATTCGAATCTGCCGGGATCCGGATCTTAAACAATTGCTCTCCCGGGTCGTCCTCAGAGGCCCAGTCAACACCTTTTGCGCGGGAGGAATCTTTGGCAACGTCGCGCCGGGGCAGCAGATAACGGCCGATAAAAACCATCACGGCAATACCGCCGAACATGATGACCAGACCGATGGGGGTAAAATCAAAAAATGTATAGGGTTGGAGTCCCGCATCCTGCAGGGCACTTGTGACCAGGATGTTGGGCGGCGTGCCGATCTGCGTGGTCAGTCCGCCCAGCAGCGATCCATATGCCAGGGGCATCAGTAGCCGGGAAGGCGCACAGTTTGTATGGCGAGCGATATCCATGACCACCGGCAGCATCAGGGCAGCAACGGCCACATTGTTCATGATGGCTGACATCACCCCGGCGGTTATCATGATGACGATAACCATGAACGTTTGACTGTCGCCTGCCAGGCGCAGCACAAAACGTCCGATGACATTGGCGACACCGGTTCGCGTCAAGCCGCCGCTAAGGATAAATACCGCCCAAACAGTGATAACAGCAGGATTGCTGAAACCCGCCAGCGCTTCAGCCGGCGTTACCAGACCCGTTAGGGCCACGGCGCCCATCACCAGCATTGCGGTGACTTCCATCGGTATCCATTCGCTGATCAACAACACGATCGCGCCTGCCAGAAGCGACAGTACCAGCACAATTTCCAGCGTCACGGCAAAAATCCTTCCTGGAGAGTGAATGAAATCGCGTAGCACGCTCCCGTCAATTGTTCGATTGACCAATTAGGAAATCTTAAGCATCAATACCACTGCGGGCAAGCTGCACCATTACCCCATGATTTTGGCGATGTCATTCTGATCGGCTGAATGCACTATACCTTGCTGGGCAGGGTCTGATCTGAGGCCTACGCCATACGTTCCGTTGCGAGAAAAGCGATATTCGAATTCCGCTTTAAATGGACGTATGCCTTTGCGCCAAAATCCTGACGTAAAGGTTCGACAGGATGGTCCCTAATTTGACAGTATTTTACAATAAAGCCGGGGCAAACCCATCTTCAGGGCGGAAATGTAAATGCGAAATGCCCGCATGTGCCTGCCTGCCCGGCAGATGATGGCCGCCCGGCTGAATTCCCAGCGTTCAATCACCATCCCGGCACCGGCCGATACATCTGGCCTTTTTTAAAAGAGCCACCCGGCTCGGCCGCTCGCAAGTAAGATTAATGGCATATGATTTGCATTCTGTAAATAATGCTTAATTTATGCCTTTGTCATTTTGGATGCGCTTAGCCCCATTCAGCAACATCCAGTTGCCGGGCAGATGAATTCATAAATATATATGATGGTTACACACTAATTGGCCGATAATATATAATAAAGATTAACTTTTTGGAGATAGGCCGATGTTTGCAGAAATCATAAATGGAATTGGTAGCGTATGCTTTGCCCTGCTGGCGGGCATGGGCCTGGTGGTCCTGTACAGATTAAATACCCGGCAGATTAAGAAACATCAAAACTCAATGGAGTTTTATCTGTTTAAAATTTCGCGCGTGACCGGACACAGCGAGTACGATGTCTTTTGTAAATCGGCCGAAGACTGGCCGGTTGCCAACGTTCCCAAAGCGAAAATAGATGCTGATTTTAAAGACTATTTAGACCGCTCGGTGGTTCCACCTTATGTGCATCATTTTGTCAGGGAAAACAAGCGCCATATCGACGAGCTACACATGCCGCGCTTTTAAGATGCTCTCCTTTCAGAAAATGGGCAATCAGAAATGAT
>JASFGH010000162.1:0-7921 GCA_050123865.1 Desulfobacterales bacterium
TGCTGACCCGCACAAAACTTAAAAATGAAACGGCCAGTACCAGACTCATCGTGGTGATAAGGGATCTGAAAAAACGAACTTTTATGCTTTTGAGAGAAATTTCAACCGATTTGGCAAATGGAAGAACAATCTGGCGACTTACGCTTGACGTTTCTTCTTTACCCGTCAATGGGACATGTTGATCAGCCATGTTTGTGACCTTTTAATTCGGCAAAACAACAACAGATGATCGCTTGAAGATGATTTAATCGGTAACGAGACGATAATCACATTTAACCCCTTGCTGCTAAATTAGCAATGGTTAATATATAATAAACTGCAGCTGTACCATAACCAAACAATTCTGTAAATAGGAACGATTCCTAACAATTGGTTGACGCAGGCCTTAAACAATGCCCTGATGGTTCATAATTCGCATTGGACAAAATCAAGATGGCGGCAACGAAATATAAAAACCTGCAGATGGGTCAGCCTACCGTTTACGAATTAAATAAATGCCATCCCGTACACTTAACATCACCTTATCGATGCCGTCGGTGTTTTTTACCTTTCGATTAAAAGCGGCGATCGCCTTTGCATTTTCATTTGATATGGGCTTTTTAAATATCTTGTTACGCCAGAACACGTTATCAACAAAAACCAGGCCGCCGGGTCGCAGGATGCGCAGCGCTTCATCAAAATAGAGGCCGTATGAAGGTTTGTCGGCATCAATAAAGACAAAATCAACGCTGTTATCGGAAATTTTCTTCAGGGTTTCAATGGCCGGTTTCAATTCCAGACGAATTTTGCGGCCATGGGGGCTTTTTTTAAAATAACGTAAGGCAATCTCAGCATAAGCACTGCTGGATTCGCAGGTAATCAGCAGGCCGTCATCCGGCAAGGCCTCGGCAATCATCAAGGCCGAAAACCCGGTGAATGTACCGATTTCGACGGCCGATCGGGCCCCGGACGCCTTGAGCAGAAATTGCATCAGCTGGCCCTCAACTTTGCCAATACTCCAGCGTGAGCGACCGGTGATGGTTTCGGTTTCTGTTAATAGAACCTGCAGCAGAGGAGAAACCTCATCGGTATGTTCAGCAATATAATTTTCGATCAATGAATTCTGGTCTTGTTCCACGCGAATGTTCCTGATTCCCAATTCGTTTGTGTGTGAGATATTGTAAATTATTTCTGGAACGGCACACTATCTACCAATCCACGTTTCAAGATATTTTGCCGTTTGAACGGCACCATCCAGATTGACCGGAACCGCTTCGACAGGTCGGGATTCAAGCAGCATTTCATGAATATAATGGCTTATCCGTTGCGGTTCAATATCTTTGTTACGCAGTATTTTCATGGGTATCAGTTTATCTATTTTGGCCACCCGCAACGGTTGTTCCTGTTGCTTTGAATAAGGATAAATCAGGGCAGGGACCCTGGCAGCGATGAGGTTCATGCAGGTGTTGTACCCGGCCAGGCTGATGGAAAGATCGGCCGCCGCTAAATAGTCCAGAAAGCGCCTGGTATAATGGCGTAAGCGAATACCGTTTGCCGCTTTGGCCGCCAATTTTTCAAATTCATCAGGTTCGCGAAAGGGACCGGCAAACATTTCGATTCTGATCGAATCGGTCTGTTTTATGAACGGGTAAGCGTCCAAAATACAGTTTAAAAGCGCATACCCGGATCGCCCGCCACCGGCGCTGACCACAACAAGCCTTTCATCCGAACCGATACCCAACTCCCGGCGCAATTGCCGGCCGGCTGCCGGATTGGCTTTCGGGGCAACGAAACCGGTATAAACCACTGGAATCTGGATATCATTCATTCGGCTAAAGGTCTCATCAAGGGTGAGCAACTGATCATCCGAATGAATGAGCAACAGATCAAAATAGGTGTGCAGCATATTGATGACCCGCTCCTCATAGAACTCCTGCTTTCTTTTCTCGACCAAAATATCCCTCAGGCTGCACACCACCTTTATCTCTCCGAAGCGGCCCATGTGAATCCAGTCCAGCAGGGGCTGAAGCTCAAAGCCAAATACGGTGCGCCCGAAAGGATAGAGCTCGGTCATAAAAACATCGGGCCGGTGCTGTTGGAATAAGGACATCAACATGACTTTGCGCTGGTGCTGAATAAATTCAACAGAGTGATTCGCATCTTCGGCCATCAAGGTCGTAAACTGTTCGTCCATGTAAAGTCCCGGTAGGCGGACAAGGGTGACATGTTCGGGCAACTCGATATCAACTTCGCGGCCGCCGGCAATCAGAATGACCTGATGGCCCGATAACGCCCGCGTGAGTTCCAGGCTGCGAAATAAGTGGCCCATACCCCAAACATATTGGCAGTATAATATAATTTTCATGGTGATTGATCGATTAACTTCTTTGCTTTTTCGATATTGGCCTGCACGTCTCGGTTAGCAGGGTCCAACGCAATTACCTGTTGCCATTCGACCAGAGCCGCATCCAGTTTTCCCTGCATGGCATAGATAACGCCCAGATTATTGCGTGCTTCGATATCGTCAGGATCGATCTCAACGATCTTTTTAAATGCCTGCTTTGCGGCTTCAAGCCGGTTTTGGGCCTTATAAATCGTGCCCAGGTTAAAATGGGCGTTTTTAAATCGAGGATTTATTGCAATCGTTTTTTGATAGGCCGATACCGCTTCGGCGACAAAGCCCTGTTCTCCTAATACAACACCAAGGTTATAATAGGCTTTATGGTCTTTTGGATTTAGCGCGAGCGTTTTCTTTACCGCGCGCATGGACGCATCGATCATGCCCCTTTTTTGATAAACCCGGGCTAAATTGCCGTGCGCCCTGAAACTGTCGGGTTCTACTTCAAGCGTTTTGGTCCATAAGGTATAGCTATCTTTCCAGTCTCTGTTACGGTTTATCGTAATCAGAGAGCACGCCCCCGCCACGGATACGATAATGAAAACCCTTAAAATACCCGCCCAGCTGAAAGAAATCCGACGCAATAGGGTTTCCAAAAAAATGGAAATAACCAGACAGAAACCCCATAAGGGTATATACATATAGCGCTCGGCAAACGGGTTATAAATTTGAATTAAATTATAAACCGGGAACAACGTAATAAAAAACCACCATATCCCGAAAGATACCGCCTTTGCGTTTCTCAACGCAAAGAAACTATATATGACCAGACCCAGCACAACCAAAAGAGATAATAGCGGCAAAATATCAAGAAAGCGGGTCGGATAGGAAAACACATAGTCGGCATTTAACGGGAATGGAAACAGATTGAGCTTAATATATTTCAGAAAAATGACGGGCAAATAGATGACCCGATCGATTAAGCGTCCCCAAATCTGTTTTTCAACCTCCTCCGGATTATAGATGGCAAAAAACCGCAACCACAAATAAAAAAAACTGATAGCCAGGTACCCAGCATAATAATATTTGCGGTCTTGAATGACCGCAAGCAGTCGTTTTATGAAGATTTTCTCGGAGACGGGTTCTCTCAGGATTAAATCATAAAGAACCACGATTGCCGGCAGGGTAATGGCCATCTCTTTGGATAAGAGCCCCAGCAGGAAAAATATCAACGATAACGCAAAGAAAATGTATCCCGGCTTTGGCGCTGATGGCTTAAGTCGCATATAGGATAAAAACGCCAGGAAGAAGAAAAAGGCCGCCAGGAGATCTTCATTATAAGAAATCCCGTTAACCGCCTCTGCGTTGACCGGATGGCAGGCAAACAAAAGGCCGGCCATCACGGCAGCTCTTTTATTACCGATGATCACATGGGCCATGATATAGACGAGGATGACGTTAAAAATATGCAGCGCAAAGCTGAACAGACGATAGCCAAACGGGTTTACGTCAAAGACGGCATACAGCAGGTAATAGGACAGCGTTGCCACCGGGCGATAACTGGCTTCCCCGCCGGATATCTTAAAATAGGATTGATTGTAAAATGAGGAAAGAAAGTTGCCCAACCGCTGGATATGGGCATTTTCGACAATGGTGCCGATATCATCATAAACGAACCCATTTGACAGCGAATTAAAATAGACAATCGCCGTGATGCAGACGAGCAATAATATGGGCCACAGGTGATTTGCGCTTGTCTTGGCAATCATCTTATTTTTGACGGTTAGCATTGTAAATTATTTCTGGGACGGCACACTATTCCTCTAGCCACCTGACCGTATTGGCAGCCCCTTCTATGTTTACATTAAATGGCACCGTCGGTCGCCGTGATAGGCAGCAGTCGATTTTGCACTCCAGCCGTTGCGGGGATAGATCCTGCCGATCGATCACTTCCAGTGCGCCGATTGACGCCAATCGGCCGGCCCGCATGGTTTGTTCTTGATTCTGGGAAAACGGCCATACCAAGGCCCGCACCCGGCTGGCCAGAATATTCATACAGGTATTATAGCCGGCCATGCTGATCGAAAGATCGGCCGCCGCCAGATAAGAAATAAAGTCGCTGCTGAATTTTTCAATGGTCATCCGCGGGCCTGCTTGGCGTTTTAAGGATTCAAAATCATTTTTGGCAATATAGGGGCCGGTGTAGATCCGAAGATAATTTGCGTAGCCGCCGGGCAGGCGCTGAAACGCTTTCACGACAGATTCGAGCAGAACGGCTCCGACACTGCCGCCGCCGGCACTTGCAACGATCAGTTTTTGGGGTTCATCCAGGCCCAACTCATTTCGGATTTTTTCACGGGCACCCGCCGGGCACTGCTGCGCGACAAACCCGGTGTAGACAACCGGGATCTTAATGTCATCGAAGCGAAAAAAGGTTTCTTCGAATCGAATGAGTTCCGGATCGGTGTGCACCAGGACCGCATCGAAATATTGATTCAGCGTTTTCAGCGCCCGGTCTTCATGCCTGTGTTGATCCTCCTTTTCAACCAGAATATCACGCACGCTGCAAACCACCTTGCACGGAGCAACCTTATTATCAGAAATGGCTTCAAGAACCGGATCAAGCTCAAAGCGAAAGGCTTTACGCCCGAAGGGATAGAGCTCAACCAGAAAAACATCTGGCTTTTCTCTTTCGAAAAGGGCCAATAATGCCTGTTTGCGCTGTTCTTTGACTTGATCGACGGATAACTGCTGATCCGAGCTCAAAAGTCCTGTAAAGCCGCAATCCATCTGCAACTGCGGCAGATGAAACGTTCTGACGTGTTTGGGAAGGTTTATCGTGATTTGCGGACCGCCGGTGATGAGCACGACCGCATGACCGCTCAGCGCCTTACAAATTTCAAGAGACCGGAAGAGATGTCCGATCCCCAGGACATGCTGGCAATAAAAGAAAATCTTCATCCGCAATTCTTTCTGAATCTTTCATCCTGTCGCGCAATTTGAACACGCATTTTATTGAATCTTCCTTAAGGCAGCGATTTCTGGTATAAAAAATGGTGGCCTGAACTGCGTATTGACCTGAATCATTCAAAATTCAGGGTTTACCCTACGACGCCTTCAGTTAAAAGGAAATAGATAATTGAAAATAGAGCAAATTAAAATAGAAAAAATAAGACTCAAAGACATTGACCATTTTGCGCGTCAGGCCCACAGCCAGGCGTCCTATCAATCGACGGTTCCCATTTCAAGACGCCGTGCCTTATCCCAGCGGAATAATCCGTATGGCCGTCCGGACGATGCGGTCTTACTGGTGGCCCTGCATGAAGACAAATGCATCGGGTATCAGGGTTTGCTCCCGGGAATGTTTTATCATCACAACCAACTGCAAAGAATACACTGGTCGACGGCCTTTTTTGTGTCGGCCGAATATCGCGGCACAGGCGTCGCCGGGCGCCTTTTAGAAGAAATCAAAAAGCTCGACATCGACTTTCCGGTCACCCGCATGACCTCAGGTGCACAGCGGGCGTATGTTAAAGCCGGATTTAAAGACCTGGGGGATCTGACGTACTACCAGTTGAGGATAGAAAAAATCCGCAAAAAGGAGGCCATCTGGCAAGAAGCTGCGCATGCATCATCTGTGGTGTTGAATGCAGCTGAAACATCCGCAATAAATTCTGCCGCATCCACAGCCGGGGACGTAATTTACCAGCAGTCAAAAAAAAAATTTTATCAGCGGTTGTTTTCCGATTCAATCCGAAAACCCCGCTGGTTTAAACACGCTGCGGTCGCCCAAATAGACAAGCGGGCGCAACAGATGATCCAGAAGCAATTGAATGACCCTCAATTTTTCCGCGGCTTAGAAGCCCTAAACTGGATGCTGAAATACCGCTGGCTGATATCGGCCGCGCACGAAAAGGCAGAAGCAGAGCCCTATTATTTTTCACTGGTCTGTGAGCTGTTCGACTATGTGGCACTGGAAATTTATTCGGCCGACAAACAGGAATTCAAGGGATTTTTAATACTGTCGATCCTGGTTAAAAAAGGCAGGATCTGGGTTAAAATTTTGGATTATGCCTTCAACGACCCTTCTGGTTGTGACCTGGCCGCATATCATGCGTTGATTGCCGCCCAAAGGTTCAGTGCCGACCGGCTTGAATTTCCGGCTGACCTGTTGAACTATTTTGAACAAAATCCTTTGCTGCAGCCGTTGATCAAAAAACAGCAGCGCCGGTATCTGTTTTACCCCAGAAGCAAAGGCAGCGTGTTGGAGGAGTGCGTGGGCAAAATTAGGTTGGATTACTGCGATGCGGACACAACCTTCACCTGAAGCTGTCTTTAAAATGCATCTAACGCCCAAGGGCTGCGTTGAAAACCGATTCAAAATACTCGAATACGAACGTGTATGCTCCGTTTTTGAATCGGTTTTACGCCTTGCCCTTGAACGTTATCTACTATTTTAAAGACAGCTTCAAGTAATTGTTCCTACAAATCAGCAAGGCGGGCATGTTTTTTTCTGAAAGGCGATATGCAAGTGATTTCCCCTGGTGTGCTGGTCGTGGCCCGATATTTGGGATGAATAGCTCCCAAGTTTTAGAACATTTATGATCATTTCAAATCCGTATCGCTCGGCTTAGCTCTTCATCAAGGCGTCTATATCGATACGCCCGGTAATTTCCTCTTTATTCTTGGGCCGGGCCGCAAAAAACTTTTGGAATCCAAAGGATTTCAGAATTCGAACGGTTGTGTCGCTGTATTCATTGAATGGAAAGCCGTATATCCTGGGCTGTATTCGTAAATTCTGTTCAAACCAGTTCAGGCACAGTTCGGTATCATATTTGATATAGTCCTCCCAGGCGCTCTGGGATCTGGGAATCAATTTTCCGCCGCTAACTTCGACGCCTTTGAAAGCCAGCTTGGAACGGATGCTCAATTCGTCAAGGGATATTTCTTTAGCCGCCTGGATGTGTTCAAGCTTCCAGGGGCTCAGCGCTTTGTGTTTGTGCGGCAGGGAGCGGGTTAAAATCACATCATGAAAGTGGCTGTGGGCCCCGATGTCGACATTTTTCTGCCGGCTGAGCGCCTTCAGTTCCTCAACATTCATAAAATGATCATAACGGCCTTCGGCAAAAGTTCGATACATATACTTTTTGGATTTGATATAGGGCAAATACTGACCGTTAAAAACGGGTCTCGCCGCTCCAGGCTTAATCATAGAAGTCGCAATAAAATAAGTGAGCTTTTCAGGATGATCTTTAAAAAATTGAACATAATAATACTGAGAAAAAAGCCCATCATCAAAGGTCAGCCGATAGGCTCCCAGTTCCAAGTCAAAATATTCTTTGCGAACATCGTGAATCGTCAGAATTTTCATGTCATATCAGCCTGCAGCAGGTAACCGCAGGGCGTTGATTTCATGAAGCTGCAGGCCGTTTTGATGGATAGCCAGCCAATGTAAATGCCGGGATTTAATCAAAGAGGGCTCACCCGGTGCATAGTTCCGATTGCAAAGACGATATATTAAATTCCTAATCACCCCTTCGTGGGTAACGACCAGGATGGTATTGCCGGGCCATTTGCGGGCGGAGGCCACCAGGGCGTTATGAC